>JAUIJG010000508.1 GCA_030431355.1 bacterium | reverse complement strand
TATAACTGCCCCGTTCGGAGCTGGAATCTCCGAGCGTTAGCGACAAACCGAGCTTGTCGAATCCGGCAATCAAACCGGAGCAAATTTTGGCATAGGCGCTTGAGATGCTCTTGCCTAGAAGAGATTCATGACCCACAAAAGAATATGTCAACTCCCCACTATGCAACACAGCCCGTCCACCGGTAGGTCGCTTAACCACGTCAAATCCTGCGTCTTTAATACTATCCAAACGCGAAGGAGCAAGTCTCTGCCCATACCCTATCGACACCGCATCCGGTTGCCACCCATAAAACCTTAAAACGAGTCGGCTCTGATCCGCTGAATCGATGGACTGCTCCAGCAAAACTTCATCGAGCGCCATATTTGTCGCCCCATCAAATTTGCCATACTGAATCAGCCGGCCGGAAGAAGACTTGTTTGAATCGTTCATCCTAATACCAGAAGTAATACTAACTAATACAGGCTTTGACCAGATCAGGTTCTACAACTTTAGCCTCACTAAATTTGTAAGCGGATTCCAGCATCGGCTTCACCTTCTCAAATTGCTCCTGACTATGCACCAACACATCCATCAGTTTGTCCCCCGCTTTCAAGGCAGTGCCAACCTTAGCGCTCAGCTTGACACCAACGGACAAGTCTATCGGATCACCCTTTTTCGCTCTGCCGGCCCCCAACTGTTTTAGCGCCTCGGCCACTCTTCTTCCATCCAGGTGCTGAACCCAGACATCCTTCTCTCCATCATAATTCAAAGAGAATGTATGCTCTGCCCGGGGCATCTTCTCATAGTGCTCTATTACTGAAGCATCTCCGCCCTGGGCGGTTATCAGAGTTCTCAGATATTCCAGAGCCTTTCCTGATTCCAGGGTATCGGACAAAAGCTTCTCCGCCGACTCAACGCTATCGCATTTACCCGCAGTTACAAGAGCCTGAGCCCCCAGGGCAAGACAAAGCTCTTTGAGATCTTTCGGTCCCCTGCCTTTAAGGGTCTCAATAGCCTCTTCCACCTCCACACTGTGACCGACAGCGTTCCCAAGCGGCTGTTCCATATCGGTTACTGTTGCCACCACTGGTTTGCCCAATCGCTTGCCGACTTCCACCATTAACCTGGCCAATTGCACAGCCTTATCCTCGGTGTCCATGAAAGCTCCACGACCGCACTTAACATCGAGAATTATGAAAGTGCTGCCGGCTGCCAACTTTTTAGACATAACCGAAGCCGCTATCAATGGAATCGATTCTACCGTTCCGGTCACATCTCGGAGGGCATAGATCTTGCCATCGGCAGGTGCCAACTGGCTTGTCTGACCGGCAACGGCCATGGAATACTTCTTAACTTGGTCTATGAACTGCTCTTTGTCCAGGGAGCAATTAAACCCTGGAATTGCCTCCAGCTTGTCGATGGTTCCGCCTGTATGGCCAAGACCCCTGCCGGATAATTTAGCCATCGGAATCCCACAAGCAGCCATGAGCGGCACAAAGACTATGGTGGTTTTATCACCAACACCGCCGGTGGAGTGTTTATCCCCCACATAAGGTCCTATTTCTAAGAGATCGAGAACTTCACCGGAGCGGCACATGTTGTCGGTAAGCCAGGCTGTTTCGTCCACCGACAATCCCTGCCAGCAAACCGCCATGAGCCAGGAGCTTAACTGGTAATCGGGAATGCTCTCATCCATAATGCCGGAGATAAGATACTCAATCTCTTCTTTTGTGTGCTCCTGACCGGATCTTTTCGCCAGGATAATATCCACCATCGACATTCTAGTCCCTCTCTTTCGTTAAACCGAAACTACCGCTTGAAAGTTCTGCTTCTCTGCTTCATAGATTTGAATCTTTAGCTTGAATTCTCAACTTCAGCCCGGCACCGTTCATATAAATTGATATCGTCATTTTTGAAATAAGCTATAAGTATATGACAAACTCACTGCTTGACATTTGTCTCAAAAGAAAAGAGCCCATGGCATCTCCGGCGATAGACGTATTTCAGGCATTTTTATATATATTCCTGTATAAATTGAACACCTGAGCCTGCCGATGGTCGTCAACTGGACCGAAGCAAAATTTTTACCTGATGAAGGCAAAGCATATGAACGACAAGCAGATTGAAAAAACTCTCCCACGTATAGGTCAGATTCATTTCAGCAACTGTCTGCCCATTAATTTGCCGATTAAAAATGGCACCGTGGAGATGCAGGGGCAATTCATCGATCGCGTGCCGAATGACCTGAACAAGTTAATCATGGCAGGAGAACTCGATGTCAGCGCGGTAAGTTTGTTTTGTTACTTGAACAGCCAGGACCTGACACTTGTGCCTGGGCTATCCGTAGCCAGCCTCGGGCCGGTAGGTTCGGTTCTGTTTTTCTATGAAGGTGATCTTAAGGACCTGGGAAGTGAACCACTTCTGGTACCAGACTCCTCTGCCACTTCGATTAACCTGCTATCCATAATCTTGCACGACGAAACAGGCTCCATTCCTGACTTCGTAAGGGAGAAGAGACCGGATATAGAAAAAAGCCCAGCCCGAGGAGCATTGATTATAGGTGACGATGCTCTCAAAGTGGATGGGCGCTGGTCAAGCAAGTACAATCGCATCGACCTCGGTAAATGGTGGCATGATCGATACAATCTTCCTATGGTGTTCGGTGTCTGGGCAGCAAGGGCGGAATTTGCCAGTCAAAATCCAGATCTTTACGCCGAAATTGTGAACGGTTTGAACCAGGCAAGAGACATAGGGCTATCACAGATGCTCGAAGAAGTCGTAGATGAAGCTTCCAAGCATATGCTAATAGATAAATCGCGCGTGAGGAAATACTTCCTCGAAGAGCTTGATTACAACCTCGGCGACGAACATAGAAGAAGTATAGATCTTTATCGGAGACGATGCGAAGAGCTCTCTCTTTTGAAAACTATGACAAGCGGACAAAACGCAAGAAGATAGTAGTTAACCCCTAGAACTATCCGAGTCAAGCAAGAACAATGCTTTCTAAACTGAAATCAGGTAAATAGTTGCAGGAGTATTTTAGGAAAATGAGAAACCTCAAGGCTCTGATTAATACGTCCTGTTTACTGACTGTTTTTGCCGCTAGCACTCTTACCCTATACGGTAGCGGTTGTTTAGCAAAGGAAGAGAAAAATCCTTTAAAAGGAAAAGTACAAGTCACCGAATTTGTCCAACTACAGGGTGAAGCAGAGGCTTTCTTCGCAGAAGGAAGTTATAAAAAGGCGAGAAGCAAATATAACCAGATGATCAAATTGGCGCCGGATCATCCTGGAGGTTTTCTGGGGATTGGTCGCCTTTATTTGCTGGAAGGAAACAACGAAAAAGCCCTGGAGAATCTTACCCAGGCAAGTAAACTGGCGCCTCAATCCGGCGACGTTCACTTTGAATTGGGCTCCACTTATTTATCCATCGGCTTTGTCAA
>JAUIJG010000042.1 GCA_030431355.1 bacterium | reverse complement strand
TGCGATCCTCTACCCGCGCCACATCGCCGATGTCGGAACGGGCCAGGAAACTACCCGGTCGCTTGGCCGGGTTGAGAGGGATGAGCGTACCCAGCTCGACCATCTGGGAACAGAGTTGGTCGTATTCTTCCCGGGAACCATCACACCAGTGAATGTTGTCCGGTTTGGTAAGGCTGGCGATGCTTTCGACCCAGGTGACCAATGCTTCGTTATCGCATGACACCGGTAATTCTGTTTGGTTTTGCGTCATTTTTTCTCCGTGATTTTTTCTGACTGACCTCTCGGCAGAACTCTTTGCCCGCTCCATGACTTTCATTGCCTCAAATCAGCGGCAAATGAAGACCAGGCAAAAAGTCCTGGAAAGAGTTTTGGATATGGCAGATGTGGCAGTTATTGAATATTCCGAGAGGTTTGTTTGACTTGACCTGAAAGTTAGATGGATTCAGTTAAAACGAGGCGATACTAACATCGAAAAGCCTGGTATAGAGAATTTCGAGTTCACATTCAGAGGTCTTCCTGATCGGGCGAGATCGCAGTCAAATCAGGCTCTACTCTCCATTATGTTTTATGTGTAAACGTTGCCTTATATATGGTGCCAAAAGTCGGCTAGCTCCACTTCGCTAACTTTAGACACCGCCTGCTTCAAGATCACCCCGCTTTTGCCCTGGGTAAAAAGACCAGGCAAAAAAAATGAGTGGCTTCCTACAAAGCCCAGTAAAATTCAAACACGTAGTTGTCATGCAACAAAAGAATCCTGCGAAACTCTTGCTCCGAACAAGGACCAAACCACTTGACATTACCAAAACTAGCTTAGCTTCAACACCCGAGATACGGCCTGCTATTAATCAGAAGCATTCTGCAAGACCCCACTTATTAAAAGAGAGCTTACGTCTTAAATCTTGAATTAGTACCGCTGATGTTTGTTAAAGCTTAGACCTAGTCAAGCATACTTTTATTCAGCTCAATAACTACTAAGCACAGAATCAACAGAAATCACCCAATACAAAAAATTACCGAGTGCCCTGGGCACCCGGATTCTGTGCTGTCCTGAAAAGAAAAATTCATAAGAGGAACTATCCATGATGATAATGGCAAGTTTCGTCTTCTTCCTGTTGATCTTCGTCGGAGTAGGCATCGCCTCGACCCTGAGACAGAAATCAACCACGGAAGACTATCTTCTGGCCGGACGAAGTGTTTCACCAATCCTGGTGGCTCTCTCCGCCAACGCTTCCTGGAACAGCGGATTCATGTTTATCGGCATGATCGGTCTCACCTACACCGTTGGTCTAGCGGCAATTTGGCTGGTTCTCGGCTGGCTGGTGGGCGATTTTCTGATGTCGATGATCGTCTACAAAAGGCTCAGAACAAACAGCGAATCCAGCGAGTCTCTCACCTACGCCGGTCTATTGGCAAATTGGAACGGAAAAGAGTTGCGCAAGGTGAGACTGGTGGGCGGCATCGTCACCTTGCTGTTCCTCGGGGGCTATGCCGCGGCGCAGCTAACCGCAGGCAGCAAAGCTCTGCATGTTCTCTTCGGATGGGATTACAGCATAGGAGCCATCGTCGGCTGTGTCATGGTTGTCGCCTACTGTTTCGCAGGCGGCATCCGTGCTTCCATCTGGACCGATGCTGCTCAGTCCATCGTTATGCTCGGCGCCATGATGCTCTTGTTCGCCTCCGCCGTCTTTTCGGCCGGCGGCCCCGGTGCGTTTTTGGAAGCCCTGCAGAACGCAAGTCCGACTTACATGCACTTTTTCCCGCCGGATATGGCTCTAGGACCGTTCTTCGGACCGATTCTCTTCGTAGCCGGTTGGATATTCGCAGGCATCGCTGTTATCGGCCAACCGCACGTGATGGTGCGATTCATGTCCATGGACAGCGTCGAAAACATGGGCAAGACCAGGGTGTACTACTACAGTTGGCAATTCGCCTTCAACTTTCTCACCCTATTCGTCGGCATGGCAGCCCGCATCTTTCTACCCGATGCCGGCAGCTTTGATGCTGAGCTTGCCCTACCCATGCTTTCCATGGCTCTTTTGCCCTCGGTCTTTGTCGGGCTGATTCTGGCAGGCGTGTTCGCGGCGACAATGTCCACCGCGGACTCTCAAATTCTGAGCTGCTCCGCCTCCCTCACCCGGGACATCCTGCCCGCCAACAAAAACAGCTACTTTCGCACGAAGGCAGCCACAGTTCTAGTCGCTCTGTTTTCGCTCGGTGTCGCCCTATGGGGACCCCAGAGCGTTCTGCAGTTGGTTCTTCTGGCCGCCGGCTCCCTGGCTTCAATTTTTGGTCCCTTGCTCCTGGTCTACTGCTTCGGCGGCAAACCGAAGGAGAAAACAATCCTGATCGCCATGGCGATTGGCTTTGTGGTGACCATGGGATGGAGAGGTCTCGGACTGGAGACGATCACCTATGAGGTCATGCCGGGCATGCTCTCTGGACTTCTGACTTACTACATCGCAAGCAGGAAGGAAGCCAAAGCGAAGAAGCAAAGCTAATTTAGATTGAGCAAAATGGGGAGTCGGCCGAGAAGCCATCCCCATTTTGCACTGAAGGAGATTCTATTATATCTTTTAGTATTTATAAAAATGAACCTTTTAACTTCAGAGCCGACAAATATATAAGGTGGATATTCAAAGAAGAATAAAAAATAGTTTGTTTTGGCTATCACCCTGAGAAGCCTTCAGCCGCCGTGTTAGTATTTCCCCATGAATAGAATTAGTATATTGCCCGACCATGTAGCGAGCCAAATTGCTGCCGGTGAGGTAGTCGAAAGACCCTCATCCGTAGTGAAAGAACTTGTGGAAAACGCCATCGATTCCGGCGCCACAAACATTGAAGTCGATGTGAGTAAGGACGCAAGAGACATCAGAGTAGCCGACAATGGCTGCGGTATGTCTCCGGAAGACGCCACCCTGGCATTCCAACGCCATGCCACATCCAAACTATCCAGCGCATCGGATCTAGAAAGTCTATCTACGCTCGGATTTAGAGGCGAAGCCCTGCCCAGCATAGCGTCAATCTCCAAGTTCACTTGTCTAACCAGAGCCGAAGGACGAGAGACAGGAACGAAGATAGAAATAAAAGACAGCAAGGTAGAAGCCGTGGAAACCGGTTGCTCTAAAGGCACCGTAATGGACGTCAGAGAGCTATTTTACAACGTGCCGGCTCGCTTGAAGTTTCTCAAAAGAGCAAGCACCGAAGCCGGTCATATCCAGGAGATTATTCAGAGCCTTGCGGTCAGTTATCCCCATATTGGATTCGAGTTTAGATTCAACGGCAACAAACGACTTAAAACCTCGGGGTCGGGAGACCTTCACCAGACAATCGTTGAAACCAAACTGGTAAAAGAATCGGACAATCTATGCGAAGTATCCTTGAACGACCCGGTGGTAGGAGTTTCGGTTCACGGTTATGCAGCGAGACCGACCCAGTTTAGAGGCGATAAAAAAGGAATACTAACCATAGTTAACGGCAGACCGGTGCGTTGCCCTCTCACCTTAAAAGCCCTGGATTATGCCTACTCTGATTTGATACCCCGAGGCAAAAGCCCGATAGCTGTGATCTCCATACAGCTTGCCCAGAACGAAATCGACGTCAACATTCACCCCACCAAAAAAGAGATCAAATACTCCAACAGCCACAATGTCTACACGACTCTGCACAGAGCGATTGGTACCGCTGTGCGGGAACCTAGAAAAGAGTTGGTTGAAGCTATGGCCAGAGGTAGAGAGGAGCGAATGGAGGCCGAATCATTCTATTCAGAAACTCCCGAAACTTTTCAATCTCAACGGTCTCAAAACCCGGTAGGTTATGATCGCGCCGGCGCCGGTCGCCTGACAAGAGAGTCGGCAGAGTGGAATTATGATTCTTCAGAGACTTTTGAAAAGCAGATAGAGCCAGCTTCCCAGAGCACTGAGCAACTTTCATTCGCCGAAGAGCTATCCTATACACCCGACACTACTACTAATACCATCACCAGCGTATCCACTGTGGACTATTTGCGCAACCACAGAGATGACTCTCAGCTATTCATAGAAGAAGAAGAGATTTCACTTCCTGCTGGCTGGCGCCTGGCCGGTTACTTGCACAATACATACTATCTTTTTGAAACAAGAGAAGGTATCGAGCTGATAGAACAGCACATCGCCCATGAGAGATATCTCTACGAAAAAATTCTTGCCAATCAAGAGACTCGGGGAAGGACCTCCGAAGACAACCAGATGCTCTGTATTTCTGTTCCTCTGGAGCTATCATCCGAACAAACTGAAGTACTGAAAGAGAGCCAAAAAGAGCTCGCCAAGCTCGGTTTTGAATTTGAAATATCCGATAGCGATGGTATCAGCTGCACCCAGGTTCCGATTCAGCTGGCCCACCAGAACTACCCATCCATAATCCAGACCATGCTGGACGAACTGGATATCACCCAACAAGCGAATATAACCCTGGACGCCACCAAGTCCCTGGCTTGCCAATCCGCCATCAAAAACGGAATGCCTCTGTCAGAAAGGGATATATTGAAATTAGTCAGCGCCTGGCTAAAGACAGAACGACATGATACCTGTCCCCACGGCAGACCTGTCAGATTGAAATTCTCTAGAAACAAGCTCTTTGAGATGTTTCATCCAGCCTGAGAAATACAAGAGTTTACCCGGCTTTTGTCAGACGATCTCTCAGCTTGGCGGTGTCAAAATCGACACCATCGGATTTCAATACTCCAGCCTCGTGACGAACAAGACGCCACTCAAACTGCTGAAGCACCTGGTAAGCAAGGGCGGCTTCCTCCGGAGTTCCACTCACAGCCATCTTCAGCGCAGGCGCTATAAGCCGTCTATCTTTGTGCTGCTGAGCCATTCGCAACCCCTTAATCCGTCCATCGCTTCCGCCGGAGCCAATCAGATTAATCGCTTCAGAAACTGCTCTAGACTCTTGCATTGAATGCAAAAGCTTCTCAGCCCGGGCCGCCACCTGCTTGTCATGATTGCCTGTCAAAGTAAGCATATAACCTTCCAGCTCCTTCGAAGGAACACCGGGATCGCTTGCCACCTTATCACCAAGAACCTCCAGGGCTCTTAGCCTCTGGGAGGGCATGAATCTTATAGTTTTAACGAGAAAGGCGGTGGTAAATTGAGAGCCAAATTCAGAGCCTTTGGCCAGATTGATAATCTCTTCAAAGACAAGACTCTGGGCTTGCTTGCTGCTGACCTTGGGCAACAATTCCATTAAGGCACCCATGTTCGTTTCGTCTCCGGCAAGCCGGGCAAAACGCACAAGTTCATCGCCATCAGGCAATGCTTTCAGCCGCTCCAGGGCAAGCTCCCTTACTTGACCTCTGGAACCCTTTACCTGACCAACCAGGAAACTCACATCGGGTTCTCCATGCATTCTGTTTGTTGAAAGCCTGCGAGCCGCATCAAATGCGGTATCAGCCAGCGAATGTTCGTCAAGATCTTTCAAGCGATGCATTCTGGTTAGAAAGCCGTCCGATATCCCTTCGACACTCTCACGAATACCGAGGGAAGCCGGATCATCCGCTACTTTCAGAAGCATACCGACATGTCTGTCTCTATTGCCTAGATGACCGAGAAGCTCCACAGCAGCCACTCTCTCCGTTCCTGAACCACTGCCGATTTTTCCTTCCAGTACCTTTTGAGCTTCTGGGATCACCCTCTCCTGGGTATGTTGCACCCTGCGAGCCAGGGACAAACCGAAAACATTTCGACCATTTCCGGTCCTGGAATTGGAGCTTACGCTTCTGGCAAGTATGGTGCTCCTCACCGGCGCGCCTTCGGTCAACGAGATAAAGTTTGCCACCTCAGGAGACATGAATTCTTCCCCCATGTGAACAGCCCAATTTTCCTGGGAATCCCTTCGCGCGTAGGTCCTTGCAAAATACTTGTCTGTCCCGGTTCGATCGCGCTCTTTCGCCGGGAGCTTCCGCTGCTCCAGGGTTAGAGCTGTCTTCCCGGCAGATACATCTAAATCTGCCACCTCAGCCAGTTTGAAAAGTCCGAAGCTCTGATCATCTCCGAAATGGGCAAGGTGCGACCATTCATGGTCCGCATAAAAGCGTAGCTCAGATCGGTTTAACTTGCCGTCTATATTGACTTTGCCCGGGGACACACTGACAAAGTCCACGTTAGGCTTGTAAAACGTAATCTCGCCATCTTTAGATGCTGTGGCGGCAGAGACGAATTCAGGGTCATAGGTTTGCCGGGTCCAGACATCATTGGGATTGGAACCTTCACTAATAACAACCCTTTTCACCATTCCCGGATTTGGCAGCTCCTCAATAACAGCGACAATGTCTTCGGGGAGCGCTGCTCGGTTGTCTGCGTTTCTAGCCAGAGACTCTCTCGCTTTCATAACACGATAAGATTTGTCTACCTTACCCCTGTCTATAAACTGCGCTAAAAGCTCCTTCTGAGCCGTAATAGAGTCTCCCACATATTGAGGGTTACTGCTGTCCAAACCCGCCGAGATCTTTGATCTTTGCACCGGAGAAAGTCCGTCAAAAGCCGTTGTCTCAGCAGCTAACAAACGCAATTGACGAATCTGATCCAGCTTCCTGGCATGACCTTCGGAAACAACAATTTCTGTCTCACCATTGTTGAATTTGTATACTCTTGTATCTATTTCCTCCATCCTCACAACCCTTGCAAATTCCTCAAAGGAGCCAAACTGCTTCCCTTTAGAAGATTCCGGAACCACGGCAAAAGACTCTTTGCGGTTTCCCTGATAGGTCAGACGCCTGGAGAGATCGGTCAATTTAAGATCATCCCGGGGATGGTACTCCATCTCTTCAAGGGGGATTTTTCTTCTTTTGGAGGTCAGTGTTCCGTCAACAGCCTCTATATCTCTAATCTTTGAGCCTGCCGGGAACGCACTTTCAAGCTCAAATTCCCTGGCCTTCAACCCCAGGGACCTCTCACTGACCATGTCTATGCTGGTTTCCCGAAATCGACTGGGCTGAACCGGCTTTTTGAGATCTCCATAAAGCGGCTTCTCCAGGGGCATGGCTGACATGAACAGCATGCCTGTACCTGCGCCGACGAGACCAGCCTCATTCATCTGCCCCAGGGTCTCTGAGAAACTCTTCCCTTCCTTAACAGCCTCGATTCCACCTACTACCGCTCCACTGGTATAACCAGACGTGGTGCCGATCAAGAATGAATGGGCCCTGGGACCAAGAGTATTAGCCTTGAAGGCATTGCCGGACCAGCGAGCGGAACGCATACCGACCAGACCGGCAGGCAAGTTGATAAGAGCCGCCGCTGTTCCTGTCTTTGCCATGGTTTCCAGACCTGCGGTAACCGACAGCTCACCGTTCTCATCAAGCCAGGTTCTGGAGTCAAATCCGGACTTTACCGCGCCGAATCCAAAACCAGCGCTCAAATGAGTGGCGGACTCAGCCCGCAAACCACTGCCCAGATAGCGCTCTGTCAGATTACTTAGCGAGCTTCCCGGCAACACAGACCGGCTTACTTTGTTTAGAGCGGCTCCTTCGAGAAAGCTAGAACCCAGGGCAAGAGGGTCCTGGGAAAGTCCGTCATGGGGATTGGTTAAAAGGGCTGTTCTGGCTATACCGGCTTTCACAGCCTTAAACTTGGGAATCATGACCAGAACGTCGGCCACCACATGACCCAAAAAATCGTTGGAAGAAGCTCTCTCTTGCTTCTCTTCAAAACTCTGCGGCTCGCCTAAAATGTCCCTGACCGAACCGATCAGCACCCCGGCTGTCGTCTGCTCCTGTCGATTGGCCAAAAATCCACTGCCCGGCTCACTATCCTCCGAGCGAGATACCACAATGCGACTCTGGTCTTGCAGAGATGATAGGTCGTCAGAGCTGAGGTCGAAAAGGCTTGAGTCGGAACCCATGGAACAAATTCTCATAGAAGAGCTTATCTAGCTTTATACGGATCTATTATGTTCCCCGACAGATATTGAAAGAAAACCTCGGCTTGTTCAAAAGATCAATAAAACAAAAAGGACGAGGTTCTAACCTCGCCCTTCTAAGAACACGCCGGGTGTCCCTTTTACTTCATGTAAGAGGGGGCTCCTGCAATGCTGTTTGTTAGAGCCATGGGTTGATCCAGGGCAAATTTAACGCGAGTACCGCTGGGAATTTTGACGTCCTTACCTTTTCTCCACAGGTTGCTGCCCAGTCCGACAGCTCCACCGGTGGCTACTCCGGCAATCGCTCCTGCGCCGACAGAGCCGGCAACGATGGGAGCAAAGATCACACCTAGAAGGGTTCCGCCGGCAGTCCAGGCTGCTGTACGGGCTACTCCTGAAGTTATGGTCTTTTTGGTTGTCCGTCCCTTAAGCTGACCGTCATCCTGAACCACTTTCTTGTCGGCTTGATCTGCCGTTATGACAGCGGAGAGTGGGTATCTGACACCATCCGGCGTAACCGCTGCTGTCAGTCTCAGGCTCATGGCACCGTTTTTACCGGCCAGCCCACCTTTGTCGGCGGAAATCACCTGACCTTGAAGATCGGTATTAGTCGGTAAAACCAGGTCACTGCCCAGGTACATAGGCGCATAAAGTCTAGCGTTAAAAATGTCGCCGGGTTTGGCCACGGCACTATCGATGGGGCTTGTTAAAGTGGCATCGAGGAGGGTGCCTGTGGGTACATAAGTAACCCGACCCTGCAATGCCTGCCCGTTATAGGTCTGAGCCATCGTCATTGTCGGGAATGCTGGTCCCAACATGAGAACACCGGCGAGGGCTAAAATTAGAGGTGTTCTTTTCATGAAGTGCTCCTTCTAGAGAGTAAATTTGAATCTGACGCTGTTAGCCGAAGAATAACACAAGACAGATCCCAATGAAACACTGGCAGCAAGAGAGCAAAGCCAGATCCATTCACCCAAGAACGAGATGCCGCATTTGGTGCATGTTTGCATGACCTTAATACCAAATATCACACCACAGGCAGTGGTTCCGATAATCCAGGATGTCAAGGGACCTTACGGATATCATCGCTACTAAGCGAGTTACGCATCAGTTAATAGATAAACCCAATGATAGTTCCATGTAGTAGGATCACCGAGGGTCTATTAACCCACAGTCTACCCCTGTTGGTTGGACATAATTCGGGACGAAAATGACAGAAACACAGAAACAATGATTAACAGCATAGACTTTCTAAAAGAAGCCACAAGTATCAAATCCACCCTGGTTTCGCATAGACGCAGAATTCACAAACATCCGGAGCTTAGCTTCAAGGAAGAGAAGACGGCGGAGTACGTGGCTGCGGTACTAAACGAAGCCGGAATATCTGTCAGACAGGGAATAGGGAACACCGGGCTGGTAGCTGAAATCGGCTCAGGGGATCCGGTGGTGGCCATAAGAGCTGACATGGATGCGCTCCCGATCAAAGAGAGCAACCAGGCCGACTACTGCTCTCAAAATCCTGGCATCATGCATGCTTGCGGCCATGACGCCCATACAGCCATAGGAATAGGTTCAGCCCTACTGCTAGCCCAGACAAAAGACCTTCACGGAACGGTTCGAATAGTTTTTCAACCGGCTGAAGAAGATACTAATTCTAGTGGCAAAAGCGGTGCCTCTCTTATGCTCGAAGACGGTGCTTTCGATAATGTGGATAGCGTTCTATCCTTGCACGTCTTCCCTGACTTGCAAACCGGAGAGATAGCGGTTAGAAACGGTCCAATCCTGGCCGCCTGCGATAAGTTTGAATTCAAAATCCATGGACAGGGTAGCCATGGCGCCTACCCGGAAACAAGCCTGGACCCGATAGTTATGGCTTCCCAGGTGGTACAGGCGATACAAACCGTAGTCTCAAGAAAGAATTCCGCCCTGGAGCCGCTGGTTGTCACAGTGGGTGGTATCAAAAGTAATACCTTCGCGCCCAACATCATTAGTGACTATGTAGAGTTGACCGGCACAGTAAGGTACTTCTACGAAAGCACTCAAATAATGGTGAGAAAAGAGCTTGAACAAGCACTAAATATTGCCACCGTTCTCGGCGGCAGATTCGACCTAAACTATGTGGTAGAAAATCCACCAGTCGATAACAACGCGGAAATTTCAGCCATCGTAAAATCAGTGGCCGAGGACATGATAGGCGAAAGCCGGGTGCATGCAGCAGAGATGCAAATGGGCGGAGATGACTTTAGTTTTCTATCGAAGAAATTTCCTTCTTGCTATTTCTTCCTCGGTGCCCGGATTGAGGACTCTCCCAGAAAGTTGCACACTGAGACGTTCGATATTGACGAGGACTGTTTACCGATCGGAGCAGCACTCATGGCAGGAGCCGCAATTCATCTACTTGAAGCGCGGAGTTAATTGGACTTTCAAATTGGAGAGCAGCTCAAAAACAGCTGTTCTCTATTCTATTATTCTTTATAGTTGCTTTATTCAAAAGCAGTCAATTTTAGAAGAACGCGAAAACAGACGGAGAGCAAAAGCCAGGCTATTTGCTACTCCGTCCGCTTCGTGTCTCACTCTTTATCTTCGGAAGAGTTCGACATTGCCACCACAGGCGCGACACTTCACAGGCGCACCTGGACCGGCATAAAAACTCTCGCAACTTCTACAGACAAAAGTCACGTTCTCATACTTTTCTTGCTCCTGGTCACCCCTCCGAATCACCCAATAAACAAGGGCAATCGGAACAACAACCAGAGCAAATATATAAAGCAGATTAACCATGCTTTGCTCCTTACCGCCGATTAGTAAAAATCGACATACTCCGGCGTGGCAGGAAGTACCGGGGGCTGGCGAGTATCATAGGTGTCAGCGGCATAACCCGGCAATTGAAGCTTGATTGAAGAGGGCGATTCCGCGAACTCCTTTTTCTCAACTATCTTGCCTGCCGAATTTCTGACTTCTTCTCTTGCCAGGGTTCCATTCTCCCTGTAGTAACGCACATGCCGCAGCAATTTTTTATCTTGATCACGCGTTCTGAAGTGCTCTTCAACAGGGAATTCACCGGATTCCGGATAAACCACGACCACCTTCTCTTGACCGTTCAAGATCGGAAAAGAGATCGACTCAAGTCTCAGATTGTCGGCAGAGAATCTCTCCTCTACCGGTCTGTCTTTGTTTATCATCTTCCAGGTTTGAATAGCAGCATCGTCGGATGCAGCAAGAGAACTAGCGCCAGGCCGGCGTTCTACCAGAACTCCGTTGTAGCGAAAGGTCCTCTTCTGATCAAACTCACCGGACGGGAAGTAGTAGTTCACCTCCACATCCATGGTGTAAGAGTAGTTCTCCCAGTTCTGAGAACGCTTGAAGACAGTCTGACGAATGCCGTTCTCATACCAGGTTTCACCCTCGAGCAAATTACCTACTTGATGCAAGTAAGAAGCCCTGGTGCCGTCCTGGTAGAACCGTGATTCTTCCGTCTCTAATGTACTCTTTGTCACCACAAGAAACTTCATGGTGCCATCAACATAGTAACCGGAGCGGCTGTAAAGTTCACCGGCTTCACGGAAAACATGCACCTCGTGTCGAGTGATACCATCTTCGAGAAGGTGAGTGACCTGGTAAGAACCTTCCTGCAAGCGAGTACCTAGAACCTCCAGGCTTCCGTCTACACGATAACGCTTCTCGCTTACCAGATGCTCGCCGTCTTCGGCCAACTCAACATCGGTTTTGAGGACCAACTTCCCTTTGTCTGCCTCGTCGCCGGGGTAGAAAACCTGGTAAGAACTGACCGAAAAATCCGGTCGATAGTGGACGATGCCGGTCTCGCCGTTTCTGAAAACAACTTCGGCTCGGTCCGGTGTAACGCCATCAGCTTTGTAGATGACTTTGCGAAAACCCTGAGAATCTGCCTCTCCAGGCAAATTTAGTCTCTCAGAAAGTTTTTCGGGAAACGGTGTCGACTTGTTTGAGTTCCCCCCGGCAAGATAAAACCCCGTAGAAGCAAGCAGAATTGCCAGAATTGCGGCAAATGCAAACCTGAGCAAATTTCGCATCTTCGCCTCCTTTGCTTTGATCACTTTGCTTAAGGTTGGAAACTGTTGACCTGAATCTCTGTCGAGACATCTTCGCTCGACATGTTAGTCGGTGGCTCCAAATCAACTTCTGTATGAATCAAGTAACTGGAAGTGGAATCTCCAGGAAATGCAAAAAACAGTTTGTACAGTTCTAAGATCTCTTCTAACGTCTTAGAATTTCCAGGTGCTCTATGTAAATCTATGTCACTTAATACTTCGAGAATAAGCCAGAATGCCTTCTCCCCACAAAGCCGACCAGGCAAGTCAAGGGACTTTGACATCCACATAAGATTTTTCCCGATTGATGTCAGGAGCAAAAAGCTTGAATTAAACTGTATATGCATGCTGGCAAGCTGGGTATAGATCCCTTATGCCAATTTTTTGTTGCGATTGCCGATGACAACCAGAGAACTTCAGGAGTTTCCAAAATGAAGAAAATCACGTGGCAGGTAGCCGCTGTGACAGACCCAGGTCTGAAACGTGATGAGAATCAAGACAATTTTTTCATGAGTGAGGATCATCGTGTTCTGGTGGTTGCTGACGGCATGGGCGGTATGCAGGGAGGCAGCAAAGCCAGTCGCATAGCCGTCAACGCTATGCGTGAATCATTGGAGACCTATGCCATCGATGGTAAATCCCAGAAAGATCTTCAGACCTGGCTAGTGGAAGCTGTGGCAAATGCCAATACCAGGGTGTTCGAGGCAGCAGCGGACGACCCCGAAGCCCGAGACATGGGAACAACCATAGTGGCTGTGGTTCAATCCGAAGAAGGTGAACTTCAAATTGCCCATGTGGGAGACTCCAGAGCATACCTGGTCAGGGATGGCAAAACTATTGTTCTCACCCAGGATCACTCGGTGGTCATGGAGATGGTAGCCCAGGGCAAGATGACCGAAGAACAACTCAAAACAAGTCCATTCAGACACTATCTCACCCGATGTGTGGGACACAAAAAGAAAGTGGAGATAGACAACACTCCCTCCAGCGTCAAGCCCGGTGATTGGCTGATTCTTTCAAGCGATGGACTATCAGGTGTCGTGGACGATGCCGAAATCGCCGACATAGTGAGTACCTGTGATTCAGTTAGAGAAGCCTGTGATGATCTATTGAATGAGACTCTAGCCCGGGGAGCCCCGGACAATGTCACAATAATCTGTGCCCACTACGCTGACGCAAAGAAGGAAGAAGAATCAGAAGACGGCAATTCTTCCACCGGCTTGAAATCAAGTCAGGAGATCGACATTGTGACAACCGAAGCCTCCATGCAGGACTGCTGAAAGTAGATTTGCCTCTGCTCTCAATTTTTATCACACCATTTTTACTATCTGTTATAGTTTTTGCCAATCCAAAAAGAAGAGGACAGCAAGACGCCGTCCTCTTCCCGCGGTAAGGTCAAAACCTTAGCGCTTGAATCGCTTCTTCCACCAACTGGAGGCAGTCAGTTCCTTAACCCAGACGGGATAAGTGATCAGGAAGAAGAGGCCAACGGTAAGAGCCATCCAAAGTCCCAGGAATCCCAGGATTTGGAAACCTTCCACCAGCGTTGCAGACATGAGATTTACCTCTCTTTGCGCGCGGTCTTCTTTTTGGTAGAACCGCACTTCCTCTGTTGCACTTTTCCAGCTTTTGCCGCAGCCTCTTTGGCGCGGTCGGAAAGTGGCTTGTACATCCAGAGGTTTTGTTGACCGATGTTGTCCTGGGGCCATTGGGCACCGCCAAGGTACAGGTCATCAGGAATGTGCTTGCGCGGAAGATGCTGCAAGACACAAACCCATGATTCCTGGTGACGCTTCAGCGCTCTGCCTTCGGACTTCAAACGTTCGATGCCTTCACCCAGAGCCTGGATGGCGGCATCTTGCTCTTCACAGGTATAGAGGTACCCGATGGACTGTGCCCAGCGAGCCACATGGTAGTGACTGGAAGCATTCTCGATGTAGTCGTAGCCCTGGTTGATGGCAAAACGTTCCACCGCGCTGGGAACCAGACGCGCGACATCAGGGACGGCGCTACCGGTTTGTCCCGGGCTTCTGGTGCTGTTCCAGGCTTTCCAGAAAAGTTCCATGAACTTCTCCGGCTTATCGACAAACAGAAATGGATTGCCGACAAAGTTGTTCAGCTCCTGGTCGCCGGTTGCATCGACGATCAAAGAGCCTGGCAAATAGCCATAAACAGAAAGCTCAACCGTCTTGGAATTTTCGGGCATGCCATCGATATCGAGCACATGGTTGAGCTCGGGATCGTCATACTCGAAGTCGAGAAGAGCGGTATCATTGGCGCGCTTAGTGCCATCATAGCGACGGTCACGCAGAGCCACCTTGAAAATCAGCTCCATCTTCTTGGCTGACGATTTGCCATACCATGCGAAGACCTTAAACTTGACGCCGTCTCGTTTGATGACGAGGGCACCATACTTGGTCTGGATGAAGGTATTGATGAATGGGAAGCGAACGAATCCTTCCACGCCGCCGAACATTCGGTGGTCATTCAGATTCGAAACTTCGTCTCCCGGAAAATCACCCTCGGTTCGCTCGCGAACCTCAACCTTGCGGCTGATGATGTCTCCCAGCATCGCCTTTACTTGAGGCGTTACCAGGTGTTCCCAGATCTCCCTGTCGGAGACCACGGAAACAGGAGTCAAACCGAGAAGTTCTGGAATGTTGGATTCTTTGAAATGGTCGTTATTGGACATTCCATCATCTCCTGATTAAAAGTCTATGGAGCTATACAGCTCCATTCGGCTAAGCAAGAAGTATGAAATCTGTATTGAAAAGTGTTTTTGCGTTCAGGCGCAGTTCTCTTCCTTGCCGGCTTCAAGAGTGCTCTCGAAGCAAGCAGGTATGAAACCATGCGCCCTTCTGCTAATTGGTTTGTAGAGCCAGAGACACTGGTCATCGATGTTGTTCTGCGGCCACACAGGTCCACCCAGACAAAGATTGTCCGGAATCTCCTCCTGCGGACGAAGACTTTGAATGACCGGCAACCACGACTCTTGAACACGGTTTAAAATCAAGCCTTTGCGCTTGAGCCTGTCGATGCCGTTTCGCAAACCTTCGAAAGCATCTTGCTGAACGCGGTAGGCAAAACTGTAGCCACGTTGAAGACCCCAGCGAGCCACATGATAGTGACTGGGAGCCATCTCCAGCAAGTCGTACCCGGCGCTACGAGCAAGCTTTTTGAAGCCGCCGAGCACAATACCGGAGACATCATGGATGGGCACCGCGTATTGGCCAGGAGCTCGGTTTGAACGCCAGGCCATATCGAAGTAATGCTTGAACGTCTCCACATCCGATAGGTAGCGAAAAGGCTGTTGTACGAAGCGCTCGTAGTCCAGGTCCCCTGCCACATGACTGATTCGAGAACCAGGCATGAAAGCATAGATGGACAACTCAAGCGACTTCAATTCAGCGCTCAAAGGACGATGAAAAATCGGGTCGTCGTAAGGGTAATCGAGAAGAGCAGAGTCGTTTGCCCTTTTCGATCCATCAAATCGCCGGTCTCGAAGACCTGCTTTCAAAATCATCTCTCCTCTGCCACGGCTCACATCACCGAACCAGCAAAACACTTCGAACTTCTGGAGATCGCGCTTGACCACAAAAAGTCCATTTGCTGTTTCGTAGACGTTGGAGACGTAGGGGAACCTAACAAACTCTTCTCTTCCACCATAGAGCTTATGCTGGTTGAGGTTCGACACCTCGTCTCCGGGGAAAAATCCAGCGATGGTTTCAAGCACCACCGGTGGTTTAACACCCTTGATTGGTCCGAGCAAAGCCTTTGTTATTGGGGAGAGCAAATTCTTCCAAATTTCCTCATCGGAAATCTGGCATACCTCTGTAACTCCGAGGAGTTCAGGGTAATTGGCTGTGGTGAATTTACCCATAGGTTTCCTTATCGGTAGAATGCTGAGTCTGAGATTTCAGACTACGCTAAGGTAGTTGGATTGATCACAACCGAATGCGAGACCAAACTTCACTGCGCACGAGAGATTGATTCCTGGCATCGAACACATCTCAGAAGAGATTCTTGTGCCTTGAAAAAGTTACTCGGGAATTACAGAGAAATAAGTGCTTTGTATTGGTTATGAATTCAAAAAAGAACACTAGAAAGCTATATAAAAGGCTGGTGTCCAGGCAAATAGAAAATTCGCCTGATCAAAGCCGAGAAAACCTCTCCAGCCAACCCGACAATTACCATGACATCCCAGCCAAACCATGATTCCACAAGAAAACACAGCAACTTGACTTCTTTTGGATATAAAACCAATCGAGGGAAACAGGGTTGAAATGTTATGGCTTACCTACCTGCGCCACACCATGACAACAAAGCAACTCTCAGACCTCCGCCAGTTCATGACATCCAGGAATTTAGTTATTGACCAGATCTACTATTTCCTGGTTATCAAAACCCACAAGTCCTAGATTAGATACGGTCCTTCCGCACTCTCTCATATCTTTGCCCAGGACGGATGACGCCAGATCAAGAACACTGTTGATGGTAGGCAGGCAAATATGTGCATGGGTACCAAAGTCCGCCAGCAAGGAATAAATTTCCCGAACATCTTCTTCCAGAACCGATAAATAAAGATCCTGCTTTAGTTCGGCCCCGCCAAGAATGACCTTTATGAGCTCATTTACAGCCTCTTCCAGGGTTTCATACTGAGTATCAGAAGCGAGGTCGCCCACATTCATGAAATCATGAATCGACTTTAGTAGGTCAGGCGCACGGAAACCATAAGAGGAGGAGAGGAGACGCAACTCGCTTTCGATGGAAGAGAGTAACCTCATCATGTACTCGTTTACCCGGGGATTTTCCGCACCGGAAGCGCCTATTACAAAACAAAGAGCGAGAACCGGTCTTACGATTCTCTCCACGTCGGTGAAGCCCCGTTCAAAGACATTAGAAGCAGGAACGGTTTCATCCACCAGGGATTGAATAATGTGCAACCCCTTACGGGTGTCGTTGCGGGTGAGGCCGCTAACCGGAATCCTTTTTCTCAAACCAGAGATCAACAGCACACCGGACTCCACAAGGATGGAATCAAAAATTCTGCCCAGCTCGATAATGCTGACCTGAGCCTGGCATTCATTCTGCCTGAGCGCTTCTTGAAACTGCAATCCTGCCCCCAGAGGAGCATTAACCAGAGCAATAACTTGGCCGTTCTCTAAATATTCATGAAGCCGCCCCGCAATATCACTATACTTGGTGGCATCAGCACAAACAAAAACAGCTCGACTATCTTTGACTGATAGAGACAAATCTTCGTAAACCAGGTCGCGGCCTATAGATCCCCTGGAGAAACAAACACTCGCGTTTCTTTGCCTGATCTCAAAACTATGAACACCAAAGTAGAAACCTTTGTCCGGGCTGTCTACGGGGAAGACTTGCACAGACTCATCGCTGAACAAATTAGCGACCGCAAGACTCTCTATGCCATCACCGATAATGCATATTCGATGACGCTTATTCTTTTGCTCGGTCTCCTGAGAGTTCACCGAACCGACAACTGAGCCCGCTTTTGTTTGGCTACCCTGAACTAAAGGACTGGAATGAATCAAGTAAGCCCCCGGGTTAAAAAACTCCATCATCATAAATACAAAACAAAGCCACTAAGGATCTGCTTTTGATGAGAGTGATGGACGAACGACTTATTCAGAATAGACCTGATGCGACCAGAAGACAAGCCTTTTCCGGAAGGTTTAACCTTAGATATAATCACCATTTTAAGAAAAATGAAGACACTATATAAGATGCTACAGCGGTTAGATCTTTTAGGAATATACTTTCGCAACCAGGTACTAAAAATTTCATTTTCTTTAAAAACCCGGAGTGTTTAATGGCCACTATTTTTTATAACGAAAGTGCAGATCCAAGCCACTTGAAAGAGCTCGAATTAAGTGTTATCGGGTACGGAAATCAAGGAAGAGCCCAGGCACTCAATCTTAGAGATAGCGGTATGAAAGTCAGGGTGGGCGCCAGAATAGAGGGAAAATCATGGAGCGAGGCCAGGGCTGACGGTTTTGAGCCTACATCAATCCAGGAAGCCGCCCAGGCGGCTGATTTGATTCTGATGACCCTACCCGACGAGGTGATGCCCCGGGTATTCAAAAATGAAATCTCAAAGTGGGCAAAACCTGAAACAGCCTATGTTTTTGCCCACGGGTTCGCCATTCACAACAAAACGATAACCCTTCCCAGGGAGGCGGATGTCATCCTGGTGGCACCTACAGGGCCTGGACACCAGGTCAGAAGCCTCTACCTGGAAGGTTCAGGACTACCGGCGCTGCTAGCCGTAGAACAGGACGCCTCCGGAAAAGCAAAAAAGATCGGCCTGGCCTTCGCGGGCGCAATCGGATCAACCCGAGCCGGAGTGATAGAAACGACTTTTGAAGAAGAGACAAATGTAGATCTCTTTTGTGAACAGGCAGTATTGTGTGGAGGACTGCCGGAGCTGATCAAATCCAGCTTCGAAACACTTGTAAGCAAAGGCTATCAACCTGAATTGGCATATATTTCATGCCTCAAAGAGGTAAAACTTATTGCCGACCTCCTCTTCGACCGAGGCTTATCCGGTATGCGAAGCGCCATTTCCAGCACGGCAAAGTATGGCGCTTATATGAGCGGACCCGAAATCATAGACAGAAAGACCCGTCACAACCTGGAGCACATTCTACAAAGAATAGAGAACGGATCTTTTGCCGAAACATTCATCCAGGACTGCGCTTCAGCGGACAACCTTATGACCCGCAGCGAGTCGGAGGAGAAAAACAGTCGCATAAACAGAACCGGCGAAAGGCTCAAAGAAAACCTTACTTTTTAACCAGAAGATTGTCTATCAATCTTACGCTTCCCAATTTGGCCGCCACCAGAAGAACAAATGGCTCGCCTGTATACTCATTCCCATGCATAATTTCGAGACTCTCAGGATGACAGGCTTCCAGATACTCCACTTCGAATCCGAACCTGGAGCCAAGCTCATCTTTTACTTGAGCCAGGGCAGATTGTGGAGATATCCCACTTTCTAAAACCATGGCC
>JAUIJG010000507.1 GCA_030431355.1 bacterium | reverse complement strand
AGGGTCCGTTTTCTTGTCAGGATGCTTATCGGTCTGGCTGCACTGGCCTGGTCAGGTTGGAATTTGTATTTCGGCATAGGCAGTATGGCCTGGCCTTCCGCAGAAGCTAAAATTCAATCGATAAAGAGCCCGACTTCCTATGTCTACTATGTTGATGGCAGACAGTATCAAGGCACATTAATTCGTTTCGGCGATTCTTGTTTCTCCGACTCTTCTACGATGCTAAAGAAGTTCGTGGAATCCGGCTATGTTCAAAGAGCCTATTACAATCCTGATATGCCGACTATGGTCTGCATGATTAATGGCTATAACAAAATGGGAGTCTATTTGCCGTTGGCAATAGGTTTATTCTGTGTCACTATTGCTGGTCTAGAACTGCGGGCTCGATATCTGATTCGCTGATCTGTTTTGTAAGAACTATAAATAAATTAGAGACTGTAATCCAGGTCAAATTCATCCTCAATCCACTCATTGGCATCCTGCCCTAAATCCGGCAGTTCATCAGGATCTACCAGTCCTCTATTGAGAGCCTCAAACACAATTCTTGTCCGTGGATTATAAATTTCCATTCCGGCCGACTCGCGCAGATGGGAATCTTGGCCTTTAACCAACTTGTTGAGCAAATTTGACAATCGGTTCTGAACACCTCTGACGCTGATATGCCTTCTTGATGCAATCGCTCTATCCGTGAGACCCACCGCGACATCCATGAGGGTTTCATATTCAGAATCCGAAATTGAATTGTCTTTCGATGTCAATCTTTTTTGGATCCCCGCCACAATAGGATCTATGTACGGATCACCATCGAGAAGCACCTGCCTGACAGCGATTTCAAGCTTTTCATCCGACTCTCCTTTGATAAGGTAACCATGAATAGCGTCATCCGGTACGATTCGCCCCAAACTTCTCACGTAAGTTTCTCGATGATACTGAGACCAGAATAAAATTTTGGTGTCGTTCTTGCTCTGCCAAATTTGTTCCGCGGCTTTGATACCATTCATCTCCGGCATTGAAATATCCATAACCACCAGGTCCGGCTTAGTCTTCAAGGCGATCTCCATACCCTCCTGTCCATTCGCGGCAGTTTGGATATTCAGGTCTGTCTCAATCACTTTGGCTAGCACTTGTCGAGCGTGTTCTCGCAATTCCGCCATATCTTCAACAATAAGAATCTTGACCATGAAAGCTATCGGAAAACCTCAAATTGAGATATCAACAACGGTGCCTGTCTCTTTTTCAGCAGGTCTCCAGTTAATATTAGCATTGATAATGCTTGCTCTTTGAAGCATATACTGAACGCCGCGAGAGCCCACATCGATATTGGCGGTCTCAAATCCTTTGCCATTATCGGCTACAGTTATGTGGAGTTTTCCATCTCTTTTCGAGAGTAAGCACCGTACCTTACTTGCTTCGGAATGTTTGATAATGTTGTTGACGGATTCCTGCACTATCCTGTAGAGCAGAGTCTTTTCAATCTTTGTCAGTCCCTCAAAGTCATCCTCGCTAGCATCACATCTGAATCTGGTCCTGTATCCGGTCTGATTTCCGCCCTGCCTGATCAAGTCTTCAACAGCTTCCGGAAAACTGAGGTTGTCTAACGCGCTGGGACTTAAACTATCCATGACCTCTCTGATCTGGTCCATGGATTTGGCTATTCCGGTATCAATCTCATCTACAAGTTCCCTGTTCCCTGACCGCGAATAGTCGGCAAACTTTTGCCTGACTACTTTCAGACCATGAAGAACCTGATCATGTAAATCAGCAGCCAGGGTACGTCGGTCCACTTCATCGGATTTAACCAGTTGCAACCGGGACATGAAAAGCTCCTCGTTGAGTCTCTCCAGTTTCTCTGACTCTTCCCCAGCATTGGACAGAGAGCCGGCTCCGTCCGCCTCCAGGCGCTTTGAAAGATGGTTGCTTACCCTGAAGATAGTGAATGCGGTTGCCGTACATAAAACAAGGGTTACTGTGTTTTTTAAAGGGAAGGGCGAATCGACGGTTAGAAGCTCCAACACCAGAAGGATCACCAGCAATTGAAACAGAGTGAAATAAGCACTTTTCCCTTTTGCTTTGATTGCGCACAGAGCACCGCAGGCAGTGAACAGAGGATATGAGAGAAAGCTGACAAGAGCGTGGGCTACTGTCGACTCTACGACTAAGGTCTCCGGATGGATATTGAAAAAGCTTGCCAGGAAAATAGTTGAAGTTGCGTCTAATGAGCTTAAAGAGATACCTGCCAACCAGCCGCATAGGGCTATAAAAACAAAAATGGCTGTTTGCAGATAACGAACAACACTCATTTTTTGCCGGTTCGGGCTGATAAGTTTTTGGCCAGCCAATACTCCAAGCTTTCCGGGGTGCCGTATTTAGTAACCCAATTCAAATGCCCCCGGGCTAGTTTAGGTTTGTTTTTATTGACCAGATTCAAGGCGATAAAACAATGGGCCTGGGTCGTATCGTAATCGCTATTCTTAACGGACTCCAGCAATTCATCCGGGCTGATTTTCCCTTGCAGATATTGGAGAGCCCCGTAAGGCCAATCCAACCTTGAAACTTTTTTGAGAGAGGTACCCAGGAGTTCATTAGCTTCCTTGCTCTGGCCGACTTGATTGTACGCCAGGATAGCAAGAACCGCGCTTTGACCGGCAAACCTGCTCTTCCATCTGCTACTTTGAATCAGGGTGGTGAGCTTATCGGCAGCAGCTCTGCCTTTACCTGCAGCGAGAGCCGCCCCGGCAAAATTTAGCCGAGCATAAGGGTCGTCAGGATTCATGGAGATCGCTTTACTGAGATCCTGGATGGCTTTGTCAAGATTTCCTTGCCTGAAGTAAGAGACACCGCGATTGTTAAAAGCTAGATAATTGTCGGGTTTTATTGAAATTGCGCTGGAGAAATCACTGATCGCTTCTGTGTATTTCTCCTGTTGGTTGTAGGCCGTGCCTCGATCGACATAAGCGGTGGAATCTTTCGGATTTATCTTTAATGCTCTTGTAAACTCTCTTACAGCTCTGTCATAGCTTCCTCTTACAAGATAATTCTTTCCGATGGCGATGTGCCCCGAATTGGAATCATTGGCAAAAACACCTCTCAAATATACTCCCAGGCATAAAAGAAGGGCTGCGGCGATGAAAAAGGTTAGGGCGGGCTTTGATCTTGGCTTCATAAAACGGCGCTGTACATGAATAGAGTCAGGAATGAAGCTCTATTTTATTCCTATTGTTCTGATAATTGATTAGAAGGAGAGTATGTTAAGGCTAATACTTATGCTAATGACATGTAAAGGTGTGTTATTCACCCAGGCAGGGCATATGAGAGGGGAGAGATGCTACTTCTCCAACGAACCGTTGAGCCAGCTCAGCGTTCATAGACAACATCAGTGACAGAATCACCTCAGACTGAAAGTATTTCATGAACGGCGACAACAACAATTCTTCTCAAAACGATCGAGTGAA
>JAUIJG010000041.1 GCA_030431355.1 bacterium | reverse complement strand
TCCGAAGAGGTCGAGTCGCCCATGTATGGCATGGTAAGAATCTCGATTGGGACCCAGGAGGAGAACAGCCAATTATTGAAAGCGATTAGAAAGTGGCGCCAGGCAAGACGACCGGGCAAAGTCTGTTGATAAAATCCACAGCGAAAGGGATGAATTTAGCAACACGGCATTTAAGCTACTCGCAAGCACATTGCTTACTCAGCTCGGCAGCACAAAATTTTTAAGAGACGGCAAATAAAAGGATAGGGCTATGACAATCAGAACAGACAAAAAGCTAAACAGTAACTCGGCAAAGCGCCTGGGTGGTGACAACAACACTGCCGGTGCGCCGGGAGGTGCAATCGTAGCGCCTAGAACCGGTTATGTCGAGAGAATAAGCAAAGAGACCCAGATTAAGCTCTCCATAGACCTCGACAGTTCCGGCACCAGGGAGATTGAGACCCAGGTTCCTTTCCTCACCCATATGCTTGACGCCTTCGCCTGTCATGGTCGTTTCAGCCTGGGTGTGAAAGCCACAGGAGACATAGAAGTAGACGCCCACCACTTGATTGAAGATACGGGTATTGTCCTGGGGAGGGCCATAGGCGAAGCCATCGGTGGCGCCGACGGTATCACCGGCATAGAACGAGCCGGGTTCTTCACCTATCCGATGGACGGCTCCCTCGCCCATGTGGCAATAGATATTTGCGGGCGCGCCAATCTTGTCTGGAACGTGGAGCTTCTGCCCGGCAATATCGGCAATTTAGATCCGACTCTTTTCAGGGAGTTCTTCAAGGGTTTCGCCGACGGGCTCAAGGCTACTGTTCATGTAAATTTGCAGTACGTGGACAATAACCACCACGCCGTGGAAGCGATATTTAAGGCTCTCGGTCGGGGTCTGAGGCTGGCTGCCACCAGACTTGAAGACGACCAGTTGCTGAGCACCAAAGGGATGCTCGACCAGTAGGTACCTCGATTAGAATCGGACGAAGACTCAAACATAAATGGAAGCCTGAGTAAGAACCGGAATTCTCGAATAGAGCCCATGAAGACTATAGAAAATGAAGACCATAAAAGAAGATTCTAAAATCAAAAGCCCTGGGGAAGAATCCGCAGGAGAGCAAATCCGCAAACCGGATACATGCTTCAAAGTCGAGATGCTCGATATCAAATGCGGGAACACCGGCAGTGTGCGCCGTTGTCTGGACAGGCTTGGAGTTGAGATAGTCACCGTAGGCGAAGGCAATGCCCCTTCAGGAAATCTCCCTATCATATTTCCAGGGGTCGGATCATTCGGTTCGGTCATGAATCTTCTGGAGGAGAAGGTCGGAGCAGCCAAGCTAAAAGAGCTTATTTTGGAAGGCGTTCCCTACCTGGGCATCTGTGTCGGTCTACAAATATTGTTAGATGGAAGCGAAGAGTCCCCGGATGTGCCCGGTCTTGGAATATACAAGGGAATGGTCAAAGGATTTACCGAAGGCAAAATCCCTCAAATTGGCTGGAACCATGTGGAGCCGGAGAAGGCAGCAGAAAAAGCCCCGGTAGAAGCAAGAGAAGATGCTGTACAAAAAACATTGGGAAAGCCAACGATAAAAAATGCCGAGTGCACCGGCGGCTACGCTTATTTCGTAAACAGTTACTATGCCGACCCGGAAGACAAAAGCATCATCTCTTTCACCTCGGAGTATTTCAGAACTTTCTGCTCCGGCATAAAGAAAGACAATGTCACAGCCTATCAGTTTCATCCGGAACGCTCGGGAGCGTACGGAGAAGCGCTTATATATGAATGGTTGAAGGAAAACGCCGGAAAAGCCAATTTCAATGGAAGCACCATAGAGAGTACGGACAAGAGCACTGGCAATAATTTCGAAAATAGCTCTAATAAATACACCGACAACAAATCGCAGGAGGGTAACTAGATGCTATCCAAACTGTGCAAACGCCTGATTCCATGCCTGGACGTCGCCAACGGACGCACCGTCAAAGGGGTCAATTTCCAGGGGCTGAGGGATGTGGGCGATCCGGTGGAACTGGCCATACGGTATGAAGAAGAAGGAGCCGACGAGCTGGTCTTTCTCGACATAACAGCAACCGTGGAAAACCGGGGCACCCTTCTAAAAACAGTCGAGGCAGTGGCGGAAAGACTGCGAATTCCTTTCACTGTAGGAGGCGGTATCAAATGCCTGGCAGATGCCGACATACTCCTGGCCAACGGTGCTGATAAGGTATCCATAAACTCCGCCGCGGTTGCTACCCCTGAGTTAGTGACGCAAATAGCCAACAAGTATGGAAGCCAGTGCTGTGTGGTGGCAATCGATGCCCGATCAGACAAAAGAGAGAACGAGCAAGAACAATTGAACGGCGACTCCAGAACCTGGCATGTTCTGGTTCATGGCGGAAGAAAGCAGATTGATCTAGACGCCTATACCTGGGGGAAAGAGGTTGTGGAGCGCGGCGCCGGAGAAATTCTTCTTACCTCCTGGGACCGGGACGGAACCCAGGAAGGATTTGATTTGCCCATGGTGAGCAAATTCGCCAAGACCCTATCCGTACCGGTGATTGCCTCCGGTGGCGCAGCCGGTGCCGACTGTTTCACCGAAGTATTCTTAGAAGCGGAAGCGGACGCGGCATTGGCTGCCTCTATCTTCCATGACGGTCACTGTACAGTAAACGAGATCAAAACCAAACTCAAGGAAAACAACGTGGAGGTCAGGCTATGATAGTGCCTAGCATAGACATCATGGGCGGCAAGGTTGTCCAGCTCAAGCAGGGCAAAGAGCTTATGCTGGAAGTGGACAAAGACCCCGTGGAGCTGGCCCGGGAGCTCAATAGAGTGGGCGAGATCTGTGTAATCGATCTGGATGCCGCCCTGGGCAAAGGCTCCAACAAAGACCTTATCAAAGCCATCTGCAAAGTAGCAGACGCCAGGGTCGGCGGTGGTATCAGAAACAAAGAGCTGGGTATCGAGTATCTCAAAGCAGGAGCCAAGAGACTTATATTCGGCACCGCCGCAAGTCCCGAACTTCTAGGCAACTTCCACCCCGATGACTGCATGGTCGCCCTCGACAATGTTGACGGAGAGGTGGTAGAAAACGGCTGGACAACAGGCTCCGGCGAGTCAATTGCCGACCGCAGCGCCCGTCTTGCCCCCTACTGCGAAAGCTTCCTCATGACCTTCGTCAACACGGAAGGCACCATGCAAGGACTTCCTCAAGAGGAGATCAAGAAATTCGCCGGAGGGCTCTCCAAAGCTGTCACCGTCGCCGGCGGTGCCGCCTCGGAACAAGAAATAGTGGAGCTGAATAAAAAGAACATCGATGTCCAGGTTGGCATGGGCATGTACACTGGCAAAATAGATCCCAAAAATGTTTTGCTTAGCTGCATCGACTTCGACAAACTGCCCAACAAACTGGTACCGACAGTGGTACAAGATGAATATGGCGAAGTCTTGATGATGGCATACAGCTCAAGAGAATCCCTGGCAGAAGCGGTTAAAAACGGCAAAGGCATATACTATAGCCTCTCCAGAGATGAACTCTGGGAGAAAGGCGCCACATCCGGTTGCACCCAGGAGCTTGTCTCGGCGCGCTTCGACTGCGACAGCGACTGCCTTCTATTCACCGTCAAGCAAAAAGGTTCCGCCTGCCACAACGATACCTATACATGTTTCAGCAGCACGAAGACACCGTCTTTTAAAATGCAAGAACTATTCGGCGTCCTCAAAGATAGAAAAGAGAAGAAACCGGAAGGTTCTTACTCCGCCAAACTTTTCAAAGACAGACAGATGCTCCTGGACAAAATTGAAGAAGAGTCGAAAGAAGTATTGACCTACACTTCCAAAGACAATCTCAGGCACGAGATAGCCGACCTTCTATTTTTTGTCAGCACCCTGGCCGTGGACGAGGGCATAGAATGGCAAGACATAGTAAACGAGCTGAGAGGCCGCAGATAAGATCCTGAAAAAATGCGATAACAGGCGATAGAAGGCGCAAACAGAAATGAATCAAAAGCTAGATCAATCAGAGACAAAAGACAAAGCAGCTGCCGACAGCGCCCGAGCCAGAGCGGTCAAAAGCTCCGTGGAAGAGATAATTGAGAAGATACGAAGCCGCGGTGACCAGGGGCTTGACGAGATCATTGATAGATTCAACGACGTCAAAAAGCCCGGCTATAAACTGAGCGAAGCCGAAGTAGAAGCGGCTATCGAAAGAGTGAAATCCGGTCCGGAAGACAATAAAACAGCAATTGAGACCGCCGCGGGCAACATAGAAAAATTTGCCCGGGCGATAATGGAAAACGTCAAGTCAATAACTCTGGATAACGATGAGTTCTCCTCAGGCGTGGACTTCGTGCCGGTTGAACGGGCCGGCTGCTATGTGCCCGGCGGCAAATACCCCCTGCCTTCCACGGCACTGATGACCACCATAACCGCCTCGGTGGCCGGAGTCAAAGAGATTTGCGTGGCCACTCCTGCCCTCTGCGATGAAACCATATACGCTGGCAGCCTCTATGGCGTCAAAGAATTCTACATTCTTGGAGGCGCGCAGGCCGTCGCCGCCATGGCGCTTGGCACGGAGTCAGTAAAAAGGGTGGATATGATAGTCGGCCCGGGCAACGCTTACGTAACCGAGGCAAAACGCCAACTCTTAGGCGAAGTCGGCATCGACATGCTGGCCGGACCTAGCGAGATCGCCATCATCGCCGACGGAAAACAGAATGCCGAGTGGATAGCGGTGGATATGGTATCGCAAGCGGAGCATGGAGACGATGCCAGAGCCTGCCTCTTTACAGACAGCCAGGAGCTTGCCGACTCGGTAAAGGAAGAGATAGATAGACTTCTCTTGCAATTGAATCAGACCTCCAGCTATCTGGAGCTTGGACCGGATCAAATAGAAATATCGGCTCTAACCTCAATCAAAGCTTGCATCGAAAAGGTCAATGAGCTGGCTCCGGAGCACTTAGAGATCCAGATAGAACACTGCGAAGAGCAGCAAGAAGAGCTAAAAGAGAAGCTAAAGAACTACGGCACGGTTCTGTTTGGCGCACTGTCTACAGTGCCCTACGGAGACTACGCCGCCGGTCCCAATCACACTCTGCCCACCAACCGGTCAGCAAGATTCTCCGGCGCCCTCAATCCATTTACTTTCCTGCGTGCCCAGACATGGCTCAAAGTCAAACCCGGCGCAACCATTCTGCCCCGGACCACGATGACGCTGGCCAATGTGGAAGGACTGCGAGCCCACGCCAGAGCGGCAGAGGTAAGACTCGACTGAGTTCATTCGAGGGTGGAGGCGAAGCCGGAGCCTGAGAATGGCGGGCGGGACGACCGCTGGCTCTAAAGCCGCTAAAATTCAAAGAACCTAGCTTGAGTTGAGTAACAGAGCTATGTAAATCTACGCCTTGGCCGCTTCTGCATCGGCATCCACAACAACAATGCAGAGCCCTTTTTCATCGGCAAACTTAACCAGCTCTTCCTGGTCGATAACCATGGTCTCGTCGGCACCAATGGCGATGACACCACCTTCGAACTTCTCAGAACAGAGCGCCTTGAGCGTAGTCATTCCGATGGTGGGCGTATCGAAGCGCTGGTCATGCTCAACCTTAGCCACTTTCGCCACCACAACCGGTCCACGCGCCAGGGACACACCACGCTTGATGGCAGCGTCGGTCCCTTCGATAGCTTCCACCGCAAGGATCATCCGGTCTTTGACCACGACGGTCTGACCGATGTCCAACCGAGCCGTATCTTTCGCCCGCTTCATCGCATAGCTAATATCGGCATACTCCGCCACCGATGGCTGTTTCCTGGTGAGCACACCCATGTTGGGAAAGAGATGCTGGAGAAACTCCCGCTGGGTCAGGACCTTCACATCATTACGATCGAGCAGGTCGCCCATGGCAGTCTGGATGGTATCGTCATTAAAATTGGGCATCTTGGACAGCTCTTTAACCGCCATCCAGTCAAACTTATAGAGATTCTGCAAAAGATTGAGCTTGGGAATACGACCGATGAACACCGCCTCGGCGATGCCTTCCTGCTTCACCCGCTTTAGATTCTTGCCCACCTGACCGACGGCGATATGGAAAGCCTTGTAACAATGGGGCGTGATAGCGTGGAGCACATCTTCGGTCAGCGCCAGCCCATAGACGTCATAGCCCTTCTCTTTAGCGCTCTGGGCCATGATCGCGGGCAAATTGCCTTCGCCGGCCACCAGGGCAAGCTTCTGCCGAGTCTTGACCACTTTATTCTCCTCTAACGCAGATGCTGTCTTCATTTGACGATATTGTCCCCGTGAATGCGCTCGTAGTCTAGCAGATCTTGGCAGCCTACTCCTTTCTTGGCTCTAAGGGTTAAGCCCAAGATTTAAAGATTAGATCTTATGATCTCGGGCACAAACACCACAATGGCGCGTCCATGAGAAAATTGCTAACGTATCCAAAACCCTGATTTTTGGGACGTTTCCTTGACATCGACACTTTACCAAATTAAACTGGTCTAAGAGTCTAAAATACTGGAAAGACCGGACTCCCTGGAGATCAAAATGGCGAAACCTGGCTACAAGCTAATTGCTGCGCTCACAGTTGCCGCATTATCCGTAGCCTTTGCTGAGGAAGCCAAGGCACAACGCGCAGCCAACCCTAATCTTGGGCATTTTTATATGGCCCGGCAACAGATTCAAATCACAGACGATGCCCCGATAATCCACTATAAAGGTGGAGGCGCCCCCGGTCAGCCCGGCGCGCAGGCGCCCAGTCGCCCCATGCCGCTACCGAAAGCAGGATTCCAGAGGTTCTCTCACCAGCTGCCTTCTTACAGCAACAGCCTACCTTCTGTGAACAACGGCGTGCCCAGGCAAGCTCCACCGCCGCCGCGCAACAGCTCGCCCAAAGGCAATAAAGGCAAAGCCGGCAAGTGGAAAGCCCCTAAGAAAACAGTGGCTAAGAAAAAGCCGACTGTTCAGAGTCTCAAGTCCTACTCGCCTTACAAAGGCTACGACCCGAAAACCACAAGCCACAAAACCGCAGCCGGTTCAAGCCCAGCCCATGCCGGTGCCGGACATACCACCAAGACCAATGTCCGGGGTAGTGTGCTTCACTGGTCCCGGGGCGGACATAAATAACACCGGACCTGCTCTCAATAACAGCTAGCCAGCCAGCCGACGGGGTCTGCTTGCGCACTCTGAAGTCGCGGCCTGCCGACGCTGCCTGCTAACGCGGTTTCTAACACTGTTGCTAATCCTGGAACTCGATGCTGTTCTTCTGTTCCAGCTCCGGGTCGATATCGGCTTCCACCACCACCTGCTTGAACTTAGTCTTGAATATATAAGCAATGCCAAGCAGGCTCATTGTTTCCAGAAGCGCCAGCGCCAGAACATCGAGGGAGAAGCCCAGGTCCAAGCGGGAGTTCATCGGGTCTTCCGGTGAGTACCGCACCTTGACCTTGTCCCCATCGTGATAGACAAAATTGTCCAGATAGCTGTAGTGCAGCTTGGTGTACTTCTGCTCGCCCACGGTGTAGCTATACTTAAAATCGTGGTCAAAGTGCACGATGACGGTGCCCTCCGCCTCCGGCCAATTGCGGTTCCAGATGGAATAAGTCTGCAAGTATATAAGGAAGCCCACGACCATACTAAAAATGAACAGGATAATGAGCACACCACCGTCCTGGCTCTTAATTTGCCAGACGGTCTGTCCATTCTCGATTTTCTTCTTAGACTTGCGGGGCATGTTCTCTTATCTATTCATCAATCGGCTCTGCTGCCCGTCGGCACCGCTACCTGTCAGCTACTATATAGCTCGAATATATGCGCAATGACTCCATTTTAGAAAGGGGAGTCGAACCACCTTCCACTTCTAAGAGTACCAGGAGATTGGCCGGAATCTTTTATCAAGACTGTCCCTTATTCTGACTGTCCCTAGGGCATCTGTTTCTGGTACACCGGAGCCGTAAGCGCTCGATTTCCGGTTTGGTGAAATCTTCTGGCGATGCTTATGGGCATGCCGTTCTTGAAAGTATTTTTGCTAGCCTGGCTCTTATTGGAATGAAGTGAGTGAGGTGATTGAAGTGAATCAGTTGAACCAGGCTTCTTAGATGAAACACTTGCCACCGTCGAAAGGGCAAGCTTGGTCGCTCTGGTTGAGTCCACTTTAGCTGCGGTCGACTTAGGCGAGCTGATTGAGCCGCCCATTCTATTCGAATTAAACACAACAGGATCCGCCTTGCCCGCCATGGGCACAACCCAGATGGCCAGGGTAAGAGCAATATGGAACAGTAGTAATTTCTTGAGCATCGAAGCGGAGGTTTCCTTGCAATCTGACAGCGGGAGGGGTCACCGGATTTGGAGCGGATAAGCTTGCAGCGGGAACGGAGAAGTCTGCAGCAGCTCGCACTTTCGGTGGCAAGTTTAAATTTAACACCGCCCCAGGGTGGAAATAATGGGATTTACCCTGTGCTTTTGCCCGCCCTCTTGCGGGGACGATGTCAGGAGAAACAGTCAACAATAGCGTTACTCCTGGTTACTTCTGCCGAACACTGCGGGAATAGTATAGTGAGAATTAGGATTGGAGCCGGGTTCCGCTGATGTTTGGAAGAAAGGTATTTGGAACAACTGCTCAGCAGGAACTTTCTGCGAAAGAATTGGCATTGGTCTCGGCGGAAGATTACGCATCTATCCTGCCATTGAGTCGAGAAGGAGAATGACTGATGCTACGCAGTTTTTCAGCCATAGCTTCCAGAGACTACTCAACACTCTTGATTGTGTTGTACTTTCTATTGGGCTTTCTCGCCATAAATTTCAATGGTGGCCACTACAATTTCTTACTGAGCAATGGGTACCTAGCTCCCTTCATTGGTGAGTTCTACTTAATTTTCTGGTATGCAGGCATACGGCTCGGGAATCTTGGCTATGGAAAATCCAAAGTTCGCAAGCCGAGTATCCTCAGGCGAATCACCTTGGTGCAACTCTGCCTTAGCCCGATTGCGATAATATTTCTATTCAAGATTTTTTTGGTTTTATGCTTTCTGGATGACACACTCAGATGCTACTGGAATAGCAGTTCAGTTCTACTAGGTTGTTCATTAGGTTTGACATTGATTTTTGGTCCGCATATCGTAATTCCTCTTCTGTTTGTCAGCAAAGTGCTTCGCTATCTAAAGTCCCAGGGAATCAAATTAGGGTCAGAAGAGATGATGGTAAATTTTGTTTTGTTCGTCTGCCAGCTGGGTTTTGTGTGTGGCTTCGTGAAATTTGCAACTGGATAGAAAGCATCGAGTAATCCAGGTCCAAAACCAACGCAGAAACAGTTAATCAACTGTTTGTTACTCGAAGTGCCAACCAGAGCTCAGCGCTAAGATGGGTGAGATTGCGGTCGGAGCGAAGGCGAGTAATGTTTTTGAATAGCTGGTCAGGAAAACTGAGCTATGTATCGCGACCTATGGGTTCGACTCAAGAGCATATTTTGACTGTGCTCAAATGGATCGGCATTGCTGTCTTGATGCTGGTCTGCCCTCTGCTAGCGCTAGCTATTGTTTTTTGTTTAGCTCCCTTTGGAGTTCTAATAGAAATATTAACGCTCCACCTTTTTGAAACGCAGAGGTTCCTGTACATAGGTCTTACTTCATTCGTTGTTTTTTACGCCTTAGCTTTTCTCATTTCCAGTCGAATGACAAACCAAAGAAGAAGGAAGCGCTTTCTAAGCGATTGGCTAGCCACGGTCTTGAACTTAGGTTTCCTGCTCGCCTTAGGCGGATACATTGTTGGGATGTTTGACTGAGGGGCTGCAACAGTAAAACCATGGATAGTATCACTAGATCGACAACCAAGTGGCATGGAAACATCCTAAGATATGTCATTGCACAGAACCGGAAAGATCCTACAGGTCTTCTTTTAATCGCTGTTCTGGCGCTGGCACCCATCGCAAATCTGTATTTGCTCGTCAGTAGTCTAATCTTGGAAGTAAATCATTTCAGAGGACTAGATGTTCTCTACTTACTGAGTCTTTTCACTCCTGAAGCAGCCATATTAGCCATCTTTGTAACAGTCAGAGTATTGATGAAATCTCGTTCTAGCAAAGCGAAAAAGAAAAGAGCTGGTCTACTAATAAACCAATTAACCAAGAGCCTTTTTCTGGTGCAGGTGCTCCTTGTACCAACATTCCTTTTCATGTACGTTAAGTGTAATTTGCATTTTTATAACTTTGGATATGCCTGCACCAATAGTTTTCATGACAAACAACTAGACTGCATCAGCGCACTGGTGAAATTGGTAGCAGGATCACCTTTCTATGCAAGCACCTATTTCTTGCTGAGAAGCATATATCGCTATACACTAGATCAGGGATGCCTCTCCTCAACGATCAACATTGCCGTAAATCTATTTGTCTTTTTCGCTATTCTCGGTACAGCGTTTAGTATGATGGTAGGATGAAAGCGGGCTTCAAATCCACATTGCGAGCTATTAACAGAGGATTCAGTACTCTGTTCACTCTGCTTTTGCTGTTGATATTCATAGGCTTGATTTGCCCTTTCTTCCTCGAACTCATACTCAAGATTGCCTATCAAGTTTTGCGACTCAGTTTTTATATCGTCTATCAAACGGCAGTGATGGTTCAGATTTTACTCAGCCTCTGGAAAGTATTTGCAGGACCATTGCTATTCTATTTTATGTATCTGCTCTCGTCCTGGACCGTGAGCAGAATGCTGAACAACACTGCTTATCGAACGAGCGGATACAATTGGTTGGCGACCGGGATGAATTGCAGTTTCTTGCTGGCGCTTTGTGGCTATGCCGTGGCGATGATTGAATAGTAGAGGCTAAGTAGTCACAAGCATTTTGAAAGAGTCGCCAAAGGTATTGGCGCTAAATGGGATACCACTCAACTTCCCAGAAACGTCCGCTCACTTTTGCTTCATCTTCGCTGTTCAGGGGGCCTTTGCGGGTATAAAATATTAGCTCTCATCATCGCTAGTAAATTTAGGATAAATTCGCATGAGCGCGCTATCCGACAAGAAATCACTCTTTGTAAAATCCGAGAATGCCACCGCCTTAGTTTTGACGGGACTGTTATTCGTAACGACAGCTTGGTTAGCAATAGCTGCAAAGGTTGATACCGAAGGCTATTGGTTAAGTGAAACAAGCATCGCTTTTTTTATTCTCGCTGATGGATTCTATCTCATTTACTACATCCTGGTCAGAGCGATTTTCTTTGGAATAGCGAAACTGCAAAACAGAAGAGCAGGTCAAAGGGCAGGAATAGTTCGACGAAATCTCCTAATACAATTGATAATAGGACCAACGTTCTTGCTAGTCAACGGCGAGATTTTTATAGCCGACGATCTGTTGAAATTCGTGCTCACCAATTCACCTCACAGAGATACACCTGTATTCGGCTCCTTTATCCCAGCTCTGATATGCCTTCACATCGTCATGTTTAGCTTTATTTGGAACGATGTTGCTCGTTTTTATAAAGCAGAAATGGTTCAGCTAAGTCGAGAGGAAATCCTCGCTAACTTGATCATTTTCCTTTGTTGTATTGGTTTCCTTTATGGAATACTACACTCATAAGAACAGCGAGCCCAAGGCGATTGATTAGATGCAATCCACCAAAACCACTGAAAGAGCGCTAGATCTTTCGACGATAACGTCGCTCATTCTATTGTTTCCGAAGACTCCGAAGCTACATCTTTTCTTACTGGCGTTCGCTCTTACTGTCCCTCTGGTTTTAATCATCCCAGGATCACAAGGAATTCTCTTTGGAATTCGGTACTATCTGGGAAACTATGTCTACGAGATCTCTTTGTTGACCTACTATTCAGTTGTCGTCGCTGTTGACCGTAGATTGGCGAAAGCGCTTCTACGCGAGGGAAGTAAAAGAGTCAGTCTGATTCGTAGAACCATGCTTTTGCAACTGCTGATCGGACCGCTTGCAATTGTCTCAGCATTCTTTCTTCAAATGCTGTGCTATGCCACTCATAAAATTCTAACCTTATTGAACTACAAGATTTTTTCTCTCGTATATCTCGTAATTTCCGATGTAGGCAGCTTATGCATAATCGCTCATGCGATACTGCTGTACTTTTTCGCCCGCTTCGTGCTTGGCTATCTGAAGATAGTGGAGATAAAACCGGGACCAGCAGAGCTAACAATACATCTCAGCTTAACCGCCGCCACCATTGGATTTCTGTTTGGAATGCACTGGACAAAGTACTAGTCCTTTCTTAGAAAAGCCAAACCATAGGGTTTGTGGAAAAGGAAGGCTGAAGCGCCGCCTCAAACAGCCCTTCACCTTTGGTTGCATGGAGCAAAGTTGGGCGTCTTTGCGGGTATAGAATCATTAGGCTGCGTCTAAGAGTTGAGCTGCCACCAAAGAGATTCCGCGATGTTACAGCGTTACTACAGACCGAATGAAAAGCTCATCAATGGCGTCTGCTTCGTGTCGGGATTGTTGCTGATTATCTATGTCACGGTGCTCTTCCAACCGGGGCTCTTCGCTTTTCCGATAGTCTATGGGTGCGCTGCCTTTTGTATGGCTGGCTGGTCGATTGGCTTGTTGTTTGCTTCTTGCTGCGCTGTTCTGTTAGCCGTGTTTAGTTCCTGGCAGTACACCGTAGGTTTGATTGGTGTCATCAGTCTTTGCTTGCTGGCATCCTGGTCGATTGAGCGGCTGATCGGCTCCAAGTGCGAGAGAAGGAGCAGCGGGAAGTGGTTTTCTAAGGGACTGGCATTTAGTGTGTTGTTTGTGATTGGTGGTTATCTGCTCGGAGTGGCGGGTTAGGATGCGCCCTAAATTGAGCCGATCTTTTAAAGCCAAGATGGGATTGTTTCTCTACATTGGTGCGGCTCTTCTGTTCTTCTTTGCCACCGATTTCTTTATGGCAATCTGCCTGATAGTATTGATTCCGATGATGATCGCCTGCGTAGCATACAGCTATGTAGCCTTCTACGGAATCTACTACTTTTGCATGGTCGGGTACGTGCTGTGCCACTCCTGGCAGCTTTCTCTTGGCTTAGGAGGAATCCTTGGAGTTTGCATGATTACCGCCTGGACTATGGGAAACTGGTCGGGATTGAGGCTAAGCAGCGGTAGTTCGAGTCGGTGGCTTGCCACCGGCATGGCGTGTAGCTTCTTGTTTGTCACCGGTGGGTATCTTGCCGGGATATTTCTATAGGTGGTACCTGCAATGAACTTGAAAGAGAAACTAGAAGCAAGGGGCGCATTCGGACAGCTGATTATAACAGTGCTGTATGGAATCGCTTTCGTAGAATTGTTGGCTTTATTGCTAGGATTCTTTTGCTTTATACAAGCGGTGCTGTTCCACTTATTTAGAATCACTCCTTTCATAGTGGTCCCAATTTCTGAACACTTAGGGATATGGGAGTTAGTTGTCGGAATCGCCTTTTTCTTCTGCTTGCATAATATTTCGGTCTGGTCGAGCAGGAGGCTTCTGGGAGTGGCTAACAAACAGAACCATTCTGGTGGATGGATAGCTACAGGAATGTACTGCAACTTGCTCTTTGCCGTCGGTGGCTATGTAGCCGGGTTGATTCGGTAGGCTGAATCCGTTGTATGCTGGCATAGGGGCCTCAATGCAAACGAGAACCAGAATGCTTAGAGTTTTTGAAAACAGCGCACGGCTAGTAGAACAGATTGCGCAGTGGGCTTTCATTGCTTTGCTGGTTCTTATGGTCGCTTACTCATTACCGGCATATTTAGAGCTGGTCTTGATTATTTTTTTGGGGATTGCCCCGCATTGGATTTCGATTTTTGTATGTGCACTCAGCCTGTCTTGTTACCGCTTGGCGCTTATGTTTGCGAGAAAGCGACCGACTGCGGTTGCATCCAAAAGTGCTATAGCCAGTAACAGTGCTAACTGGTCCGAAATAGGAATCCACGCAAGCTTCTTGCTGGCTGTTCTAGGATTCATTACAGCCAACCTATTCAGTTATGGTCAAATGAGCGGCGGGCTGTAGGCAGCCTAATCGTGCTTATAGATGTCGGGAATCGGAAACTCGCGGGAGTCACGCTTGCCGGCAGCTTCGTGGAAAGCGGTGGAGAAGTCGCGAGCTAGCTCGTCCTCATCAATGATGATGGGTCCGGCGCTCATGTCTGGCGCGGGCGCGAAGGAGATTACTCCGGCGGCATCCGGAGTGACGGAAATGGCAGGTTTGGCGGTCGGCGAGAAGTCGAGCACCTCGTGGGTGCTGGCTACGGCATCCGAATTGCTGGCAGCGGTCTTTCCGCTGAGCGCTTCGGTGGGCTTGAGCCGATCTGTCATATAGGGACCTCCAACTATCTGTAATCGCAGTTTGCAGACTGGCAAATTATCCGGTAGTAAAGACGGATTCTCAATGGCTGAAACCTAAGATTAGAAAGCTTTTCTATATACGACCCCATGTAATAGTCCGGTTTCTAAGCAGTAGTCTGGAATACAAAACTTTTGGATGTCATGAGATGAAATTTTTGTCGGGCTGGATTTGCTTAGCAATCAGTAAAGATGTAACGGCGTTTAAATTTGGTTATCGGAAGTGGGGAGATTGAAGCGCTTGTGTGCTGGGGGTTTGGGGTTGCTGGCTTGGGGGCTTATCATGAGGGGTTGTACGGTTGGCTCAGGTAAATGGAGGGCGGCGCCGGGTGGAATTTTGGACCGGGGATGGCGGTGTTGCAACACGGGGTTACACTCAGGGCGGGAATTGCTTTGCAGGGGGCAGGCTGTGGTAGTATTCTTGTTCTTATAGATGTGCGTGACCGCGTTTTTGCTTTGCGTATATCTGCTGCATATCTGCCCTTAGCTCAGCTGGATAGAGTGCATGGCTACGAACCATGAGGTCCGAGGTTCGAATCCTCGAGGGCAGGCATCTTTTCAAAGACCCCAAACATTACACCGCTACTTTGCCGCTACCGGATTGGTTAAATTAGCGAAAGTTCCGCATGGCTACGAACCATGAGGTCCGAGGTTCGAATCCTCGCGGGCAGGAGCATCAAAACAAAGACAGAGAAACGACTTGCGGTAAGTAAGTCGTTTTTTATTGGGGTGGGGCAAGGCGACTGGCGTAATGCGGGCGTAATTTTACTAAGGCTATCATCGGAGACCGTCTGTAAATGCTTTAGTCAGCAAGGAAGATGAAAGTCTCTCTATCAGTTCGGTAGAAATTACACTCCCCATATTTACTTTGTCTATGAAAGCAAACAAGTTCGATATTCTTCCGATGATTTCAATTTGTTCGTCTTTCGGTGGAACGGGTATAAGAGTCTTTTTCAAATTAGTTAGACTCAAAAACTGTCGAACAGTATCCGTAGTTTTTTCTTGAAGTTGAATTTTGGCAGACTGGACCTGCAAGTACATACAAAGGAATTCAGGTAGCATTATCTCCCTATCAATAGAAATTTTATTGCAGTTTTGAGATAAGACCGCCAATTTTAACGTATCTGGAACTAATGCAGCTCGTCCTGAAGATCCAACTGCTACCACTACTAAGTCACCTGGTTTGGCTTTGCTTCGGTTTAGTTCTTCAGCTTTTTCGCTTGAGATGAAAACAAAGTTGTCGGATTGGAAACGACCTTCTTGAATGTTTTGTGCTCTTATTACTGGGACTCCATTGGATCGATAGTCTTTTGTTCCTAAAGCTGAGCCAAATGGTCCGCTAGTCATTGAGTATGGTTCAATTGCAGCAAGACTCTCTAACGATGTCCAAAACCAACTAGGTGGCAGAACAACATCTGAATTGTGTTGCACACTAATTAACGAGGATTTCAATTTTGGTATCCCTTTGGACCCTTTTTTCATTGAAAGAGTACTCACTAAAGATTTTCTTCGTTCGTTAATTTGTGCAACTACAGTTGGAATATCTAACGACTCTTGGTGTTCATACCTCCAATCTTCTGTAAATTCCCCTGATGTCGCTGTAGTCAAAACTGATTGCCGCAGACATTGAAGAATCTGCGGAACTCGCTCTAATCGCTCACGACATGCATCGACGCGGGCGAGCAGGACATCGAGTTTGTCGGCGATTTGCTTTTGTTCTATGAGAGGGGGCAGCACTACTGGCATGCTCTTCATTGCCCTCTGGTTCAGTTTCAGGCGTGTGGTACCTGTCACGAAGCTTCTGTAGTTAAACTGATTAAGATAATGGAGAAGCAAACGCTGATCGTAAACGGACGATTTAACTCTTAGTACATGCGCATGGTTGTTAACCCATGCTTTGCCAGATATTGCATATGCTTTAGTTCGAAATGGGTCCAGAAAAGGTACGCCATCCTCACCCAACAAGATCAGCTCTTCATCAAATATGTAATCATCTATATATCCTACTCGTCCCGTGGCGCCATAGTAAGGATACAAACTGCTAGATTCCTTATTAGCAATCCGATTTTGTCTCTCAGTTTGATTTATAGGAATTCGTTGTGAATCTAGTATATCAACGCAATCTTCCAACGTGCAATTAGACCAATGCTTGGGGCTATTCACGATTACTCTCCTCCTCACCTAATTCAGCAAGGATTGCTCGGAGATCTGCCATGGCAGCATCAAGCTCACCTAATGCAAGTTCGGCAAGCTCAGCTGGCTCCGGCAGATCACTTCCATCTTCAACGCTGTCATCCTTCAGCCAGCTTATATCGAGATTGTCATTCCTTTCGGCGATCCAATCTCTTTTGAAACAGCGGAAACGCCCTGTTTCGCCAGTGTCGGTTCGTTTAGGTAGAGCCTTCGGTCCAGCCATCGGATCATCGCCGAAAGCTTCTCGAAACTCGTTAAAGTGCTCAGGAGTCAGTAAGGTTCGTTTACCAAATTGTGGTACATTGGCGCGGAAATCATAGACCCATACTTCCTTAGTATTACCTTTATCCTTGGTACCACGCGTAAAGAATATGACGTTGGTTTTGACGCCCTGGGCATAGAAAATACCAGTCGGCAAGCGCAAAATCGTATGTAGATTACAAAGCTCCATAAGTTGCTGCCGGAGCCTGCGGCCGGTGTTATCTTCGAAGAGTACATTATCCGGCACAACCACAGCGGCTCTGCCACCAGGCTTCAAGGAACGATAAATGTGCTCGACAAAAGCCAGTTGTTTATTACTGGTATCTGCGGTTACTGAAAAATCAGACCTGGTTGGTCGACCACCTCCTTTTTTAGTTCCAAAAGGAGGATTTGTCATTACAAGATCAGCTTTCTGAAGATTCTCTCCATCCGGCGAAAGTGTATCACCACACTCAACACCACTCTGAATTCCATGCAGCATAAGGTTCATGAGACAGAGACGATGAGTATCCGGTACAAGCTCAAGTCCTACAAATGCTTCATTTCGCTGAAAGTGCTGTTCTTGCTCCGAGAGTAGATAGAGGTCACCAGTTTCGCTTTTAATATACTGATCTGCAGAAACAAGAAAACCGCCAGTTCCAGCAGCAGGGTCCTGAATAATTTCCCCTGGCTTCGGTTTCATCACGTGGACAATACAGTCGATTAGAGGTCGAGGAGTAAAATATTGACCAGCACCAGATTTTTTCTCGGCAGCGTTTTTTTCCAGAAGACCTTCATAGAGATTGCCGAGGCCTTCTTCTCTAGCGGAGAACCAGTCGAGCCTATCTATAGAATCAACAAGAGATTTTAGATTAGCAGGCTTTCGCAAAGATGTCTGGGCATCCGTAAAAATTGACCGTACAGTATCACTTTTTACGGCACGATTCTTCGGGTCACCCAAATCGAGAAGTATTCTTCTATAATGCGTGAGAAGCTCTTCTCCATCTAGTTTGACCAGGTCTTTCCATCGATACCCTTCTGGTAACAACAATTTATCACGCTCGGTTTCCTCTAACATTTTAAGAAACAGCAAATAGGTTAGCTCAGTGACGTAGGCCTGGTATGTAACTCCATCATCTCTTAGTACATTACAAAGATTCCAAAGTTTTGCGACTATGTCTTGTGTAGGTGCGGTAATTTGGGTCAAGCGCCCGTCCTCCATATTTCCTCATTAAACTCAGCCAGCAATACTTCGAGCTGACCATTGAATACTTTGTTCAACCGGCTGAATCCACCGGCATCAATTTTGAATTGTCCAGAATCGAGAGTATCGCGGTCGACGACTATCTCCTGGATGCACTGTTCGCAAATTCTCTTAAACCACTTTTTCTGAACTGTACTCCATGAGTGACTGCTCAAGGTTCTATCCATGGCCGCCTTAACTCGCTCTTCATACGGAATGAGCGGATCGCCAAGCGCAGCTTGTCTCACAAAACCTATTATAGAAGCAGCTATGTCTTGGTTCTTTGCCTCACTCCATGCTCGACGTAAATTTGTTTCCGAATAACCTTCCTTGTCTAGTTGCAGCCTGAGCTCTCTGAGCTGTGCACGAGTGAGATCTCTTGGACGCTGCAGTACAACAGTAAGAGCTGCAATTTCATTGGCGTTTTCTCTAACGAACGTTATAAAGGAATCAAGATAGTCGCTAGGCTTTACTCCACTACCATAGCCAGTAGTCACTTCTCGAACTCGGTCCGTATGATCAGAGATCGGCATCCAAAATCCTTTGCCTTTGTCTGGATTCCAATCTAGTGTTCGTGCTGCATCTGGCCTATCCTTGAGCCATTCGGCGAGTTGTTGGCATGTCGATGATTGAAGACGTTGAAGCGTTTGAGCTGGCGTCTCTCCGGTGATAGCTTCATAACGTTCCTTCGCTTCTGGTTTTATGTGCTTGAGTCGACGTCGAAGCTTTACTATTGCTTGTTTCCGCACTTCTTCGCGATGTGAAGGGTCATCAACTTGCTGAAGCTCTGAAAATAGTTGTTCGATGGTAACTGCAGGATTCACAACGACCGGCTTCATAGTGGTTACGTCAGCTAGAGTGGCGTACAAATCGACTGCATCAAAAATGCGAAAAGTCTCCTTTTCAATCTCATCGCAACGGCGAGTAGCTCTGCCAAGCATTTGCTCGTAGAGGATACGACTGTTGACCCTTCTGATAAACACCAGATTGGTGATCTTCGGAACGTCCACCCCAGTAGTCAAAAGGTCTACCGTTACGGCAATCTTTGGAAAAGCATCGTTTCTGTAGGAAAGAATCAGATCACGCACTCGATCAACGCTACCGGTTATTTTTCTAACGGCAGCATCCTCTATGCCTCCGTATTGATTCTGAAA
>JAUIJG010000040.1 GCA_030431355.1 bacterium | reverse complement strand
TCCGGCTCAAGATCACAGTCCAGCCAATCATACTCCGAGTCGGCAGGAACATACTCTCGCAAGAACCAGGAAGAATCTTCCAGGCTAAAACATTCAGACCTGGCCCCAGCAGTAGACAGCTCGCTCAATGGACGAAAAGCCGCGTCATAACCAGTATCTTGCAAGAAAGAAATCACTTCCTGGTTAAGCTGAGCACTGCTTTTAGTATCACCTTCATACCACTTAAGGACATACTTATCCTCGCCCTTTTTAAGCAAGCAGACATTGCCTTTGTCACCCAAAGCAGAGATTTCGATATCCTTCGCGGATTCGCCGAAAAAATACTCTAAAACCGCCCCGGGGACAGAGTTCATAGACCGCCGCCTTCGATAAAAGTGGAAAAAGCAAGCATTTAATATACAATACCTGGAGACAAATCAGTACCATTGACAATGAAGAGTAACCATCCCCGGGAAATAGATGAGCGGTTTCAAATCAACTCTGTCCTAGGAGAGGGCGGTATGGGAGTGGTTTACAGCGCTCACGATCCTGTTCTTCGCAAAAATGTAGCCATAAAGGTGCTGAAGGAAGGCCTACCCGCTTCCGTTATGGTTCGCTTCCAGCAAGAAGCACGAGCCGTTGGCAAGCTCAAACACTCCAACATAATCGACGTTTACGACTTCGGCATCAACGAGGGTACTCCATATCTGGTAATGGAGCTTCTCTCCGGAGATTCACTTGCAGATTACATGAAGTCTGAGTCATGGAAGATCATTGATTTACCGACAGTTATAGACATATTTCTTCAGATTCTAAAGGGCCTTCACCACGCGCACATTTGCGGTGTTCTTCATCGGGATATAAAACCCTCCAATATCATTCTGGAGCCCCGGGAAGATGGTACACAGAAGGTTCTACTTGTGGACTTCGGCCTGGCAAAAATGGCCGATGAAAATCAAAATATCACCTCCACCGGCGCGGCGCTGGGTAGCCCGCTATATATGAGCCCGGAGCAAGTAAGTGCTGGTGAGATAACAGAAAAGACGGATGTCTACGCGCTGGGCTGCGTAATGTACGAAACCATATGTGGCATCACTCCGTTTAAAGGCAATTCTGCCGCAGAGACCATGATGATGCACAAGAAAGAGCGTCCACCAAACATTAACACCGAAACTTTCAACGGAGCCGAGATCCCGGCTGCTCTTCCGCCACTGATAATGCGCTGCCTGGAAAAGACACCGGAGAATCGCCCCTCACTGGAGACCATTGGGCGAGAGTTAGAAAGTATAGAATCCTCTCTGCGCCCCCAGGTAGACTTCGATGAGCCTCAAAGAAAAGTCGGCTCGGATTACTTAAATAACAAGTTTCTGGCAGGAAGCGCCATAACTATTCTCCTTGTTCTTGCCATCGCCGGTAGTATTTTGTTTTTTACTCGGGCCTCACAGAAATCAATTAAAGAAGAACACAAAAATGTAGAGAGAAGCATAATGCTGAAAGCCGCCGACCAGACCAGCGGCGTCCTGGATGCCAGCACATACACTGTATTCATGCGCCATGAATTCAAGTACGACCCGAGCACCAGAGAGTTAAAAGCCACAGAAGACATAGAAGATAGCGACCTTCCAACTCTAAAAAATGACAAGCGTGACTTCGACAAGCTGCTTCTGAGAAACACTCTGATCAAGGGAAAAACTTTCTGGGCCCTGAAAGATCTAAAAATCAAGTTGCTGGATATCTCCCACACCAAGGTGAGAGACACAGGCTTAAAATACCTTGCGGAAAGCCAGACCCTGGAGAATATCGACTTAAAAGACTGTTCGAAGATATCGAACAGGGGTATCGAATACCTCACGAAGTTAAAAAGCCTGAAAAAACTTGGTGTAAGCAATGAATTCGTGGACGACAACACTCTTGAACTGATTGCAAAAATGGACAATCTCATAGAACTATCCATTCAAGCGCCAAGCAAGGTTACAGCCAGAGGACTGGTCTACCTTGAGAATCTCAAACATCTAGAAAGCCTCAACATCGCAGGTATTCACTTAGAGAAGCAAGACCTGAAGTTTCTAAAAAAGATCCCCACCCTCAGAATTTTAAACGTTAGCAATATGGGTCTCAATGACGAAGACATGAAATTCTTCGCCGCGCTACCGGTGGCAAGCCTGGCAATCGGCGGCAACAAAGAGATCACCAGCAAAGGTTTCAAGCAGCTCAAAAACCTCAAGAAAGCTTATAGCCTGAGTTTTAGAGGAACCAGATTGGATGACGATAGCCTGGAAGCAATTCTTCTTCTCAAGCCGAGAGCCCTCGACTTAGGATTCACCGAAGTTACAGAAAAGGGAATAGAAAAACTGGGAAAAGTCGACACCATAGAAGAGCTAAATATCGGTGGACTGCAACTGGACGACAAAGCGCTGGATACTCTACAAAAAATGCAAATCAAAGCGCTCAATATTCAATACAACCAATTTACCGACGCGGGTTTGATGAAGCTGGCCAATATAAAATCGCTGAAGTCCCTGGATATAAAAGGAAATCCTAATAAACCGAACGCTGACAGAGATAATCCCGGCATTACTGGCAGTGGCATAGAAAAATTCAGAAAAGCCCTACCAAGCTGCTCTCTTCACAGCTGACAGGCACTAGAAAAGCTTGCTCTTGTCTAGCTTTTCCCAGTCATGCCATAAATAATCATGAAAACGCTCACTCTTAATTCTTGAGAGTTTCAAAATCAAAAGACGCAACTTCTTATCATCCGTCTCATCAGAAGATATCTCTTCATCGCTGTAAACAAGGGCAAGTTTCTCAAGCAAAGGCTTGAGTCCGGTCTTCTTCTCTTCTTTAAATAGCCACTTCAGCTCCAGCAATAGACTCTCTCCATATTGCCAGGATTGAGCCCCGTGAATTGCCAAAATATGACGCTGGGATTCGACCAGAGTTTTCTTAGCAGTCTCCGCATCTTCGTTCTGGTACTGGTAGGCAGCAAGACCCAATAAAGCCATGGCGGCTGAGTCTCTGTCGTTGAGCACATCTTTATAAAGCCTGGTAGCCTCCGCCTGATAAACCAGACCTTCCGTGTAATCTTTCAAACGCAGACAGCACTCTCCCAACTCTTCCAGGCAGCGGCCGTAGACCATTTTCTCAGTCTTTCCGCTCTTTTCATAAAGATCCTTGAGCTTAAGGAGATAAGTCTTAGCTTTATAAAACCTGCTATTCAGCATGTATGCATCAGCCAGCGTTCTTACAAGATGCTCTTTACGCACAGAAGCATCCACACCGCTGGTAGTATCTGCCAGAACATCCGCGGGTAAAGATTCTATAAAAGCAACATAGCTATCCAGAGCATGCGCCGTCAGCATATGACCACGGTTTAGACTGTCTTCAAAAACCTCCACCGCTTCCCGGTAAGCATCGAATGCTTTCTCATACTCTTTCAAAATGAAATAGTTCTTGCCTTGCAAAATGAGCGCACGTCCAAGGTCATGCACTCTCTCTTTCACAAGCAGATCAGAAACCTTGACCGCTTCGGCCAGCTTGTGCTCAGCCAGTCGGTTCTGACCCGACTGTAAGTACAAATGCCCCAGACCTCTATCGATGCGACTCTCCCTCTCGGGCGTTATCGACGGATGCACTTTGTAGATCTCGGCAGCCTGCTTTATATTAGCCAGGGCTTCGTCGTAGTGTTTTCGATGATCACAATTCTGCCCAATCTGCCAGAGACAGTCGGCATACTCAATCGTATCGGTGCGCTTATGATACCGATAGAACGCCGCTAGAACCACCAGTGTTCGATACTCGGCGGTCCAGTCTCCTGCCTTTTTATAACTATCTGCCAGCTTTTGAGAGACCCGCTCAAACTCCGCTTGATGCTTGTCTCGGGCATGGGAGATGCCTTTCAAATCTTTGTAGGCATCTATTAGAACCTGCATCGCTTCTTTATTTTTGCCATCTCTAGAAAGTTTCTCAGCTTCCTCTACACGCCCGCTGAAATCCTTCAACTCATGACCGAAAGCCGCCCCACCGGGAAACATAAAACCGCTCGACAGAAAACCGCCGGAAAGAACAAGTCCTATGCTAAAAGTCCCCAGAAGTCGCCTGGGCATCTTGGATAAAATTCTGTTTTGGGACTCTCTACAGCTCAACTTATCTATTTACAACCATTAAAAAATTTCTCCATAGTCTACAACAGTATCTTCGATATCGCAGGCTAGATATTCTACAGAACTGGAGAAAGAGTCAAAATCGAATTTACTTGCACGAAAGGAATCATCAATTCATCAACCGCAAACAGCGGAGCGAATTCTAGTCCCCAGCCAATTAAGAGCGTTCTCACCGAGCAACTTGTCTCTTACAGCCGGTGAAATATCAGCCGTCTCAATCAGCTTTCCAGGCTGAAGTTCGCCAAGGGGAAACGGATAGTCCGTGCCCAGGGCAACATAATCCTCACCCATGGTATCGATAAGAAAAGCAAGCATTTTGCTGTCGTGCACCAGGCTGTCAACATAGAAACGACCGAGGTAGTCTCTGGGGTTCACCTTATTGTCGACAGCGCAGAGATCAGGTCTAACATTGAAGCCATGCTCCACTCGCCCGATGGTGGCAGGGAAAGAGCCACCTCCGTGCGCGAAAGCGACTCTCAAGTTGGGCAAACGCTCGAAGACACCGCCGAAAATCATGGAACATATGGCAAGACTTGTTTCAGCAGGCATACCCACAAGCCAGGGCAGCCAGTATTTCTCCATCTTATCTTTACCCATCATGTCCCAGGGGTGCACGAAGATGCAGGCGTCAAGCTCCTGGGCCGCGGCAAAAACATCGAACAGTTCAGGCGCGTTCAGATTCCAGTCGTTAACATGGGAGCCAATCTGTATCCCGGCAAAGCCGAGTTCTTTTACACAGCGGGTCAGTTCTCTAACAGCCAGCTCAGGAGCTTGCATCGGAACTGTTCCAAGACCGATGAAACGGCCAGGATGCTTCTCAATCACGCCTGCCAGATGATCGTTCAGAAACTTTGATACTTCCAGACAGTCTTCCCCTTTAGCCCAATAGCTAAAAAGCACTGGTATCGTGGACAATACCTGCATGTCCACACCAAACTCCTCGCAATCTTTGATTCTAGCCTCTCCAGCCCAGCAATTGTCCTCTATCTCTCTAAAAAACTTACCATCATCCCGCATCATCTTCGCTCGACAGTCGGCATGATGATCCAGGGTAATGAATCCGCCATATCCGAACTGCCCCTTAAAATCGGGCATCTTCTCCGGCATGATATGGGTGTGTATGTCTATTTTCATAGCTGACCCCGATAGTAAAGGACTACTGTACAGGCGGTCGCGGCAACAGCCTAGGCGACCCAAAACGAGTAGAATTCTACCCTACCGAATTCCTTACTTAAAGAGCCAGAAGTTAAGACAACGGAGAATCTGCTTCTTATCGACCTTTGTCGGAAACAATTCTCTTGCAATATTTGCACCACTCAAGGTGCTTCTCATAGTTAAGGGCCAGATGAGATCTGTATTTGCTAGCCTCTACTATCTTCCCTTGTTTCTCGTAACTTTCGACCATCATCCTCAATAGCCATGGACTGCATGCTCCCTGGTCATATCCCTGCTGCAAGGCAGCGGCGGCTTCTTTTGCTCTTCCGCTTCTCAACAGGATATTCCCCTTACTCAAATAAGCTTCCAGAGGGGCTGAGTCAATAGCAATCGCGTTATCATAATGTTCTATTGCGGACCTTTGCTTTCCAATAAGGTAAAGCACTTCGCCTTTTGTGCAGGTGTAAAAATAGGGGTTGGTCAATTGAAACACTTGCAAACCCAGCGGTATACCCACACCAGAACCAAAAGCAAATAATCCGACAAATATACAAACATACGGAACTTGCCACCCCTTCCGAACTGGTGGTATATCCACTCCTAAATTCTTCGCGGCCTTACCCGGAGCAAGAGCCACATGCATTCCCAGAAGAGCTTGGGGAACAGTAGATAACGCAATCGAAAGCAAAAGTGCACTTTTAATCACCTGTGCCTCAGAGTAAGAAATACCACCTTTCAAAAATTGTACACAAAAGGCATAAAAAATAGGCATTGAGACAAGACAGATTGGCACCATAGCAAGTGATAATAAAACAGCCAAAACCCCCGTGGGATCTCCCGGCTCATCTCTCTTTGAAAAGCGACTTACTATAGCTAAGTTCATTCCATACAGGAAAGGGCAAACCAGAAACGATGCAATAAACCCATTCAAACCCAAAACGAATCCAGGCATGATGCTGGTTGAGAGTTTCGGAAACAGCAGGTCAGACCCTTTCGAATACGCATCGCCCCAGAGAATAAGATCAGATAGGCAGAACATTAGCAATGATGAAAGCACGACTCCTATAGCAGACACCCAAAAGAGTCGACAATAAACGTAAGCTCGTTTCTCAAGAGCAAGCCCAAATGGAAACACTCCTTTCTTTGCAGCAGCAGCACCGATAATAGAGGTTAGCGCAAGAGACGGAATCAGGACAGCAAAAGCCGGATCGCAGATATTTTGCAGAGCCTCAATCCATATAATTAATTCAAAAGCAATTGTGCAAACCAGAAATAGAGCACAATGGTAAGGGTTGAAAGTACAGCGCCCTGAAACTATGCAGGTCAAAAGCACAAGAGCAGGGACCAATAGCGCCAGGGCGGAAGCGACCGGAATTCCCAACGCCGGAACTACCAACCAGAAGAAGGCTGAAGCAGCCAAAATCGTCAGCAGCCAGAAAACTACTAAAGATTGTCCGGACTTTCCAGGAATCGCTATCACTTAAAACTTTTGACTCCCTGCTCTCCTCTACCATAATAAGAGCACCCAGCCCTTCTCACAACGCTAAAAGACCACAATTAATGCGTTTTCGCTCGAATTTAATGCTCAAAGCGGCAAAGAACTAGCTCTCTCACTCTAGAAATATTGCCCCTTCATTGTCGCGAGAACCCGCATTCATGGGGGAAATCCCACTTGCTGTTCGCTTATCAAAAAACTATCTTTAAATGTATGGAAAAGCTCTCCGACCAGGACAGACTAAACCGCGTCTACATTGCCGCTCCCTGCTCCGTGCCCTGGGACTCGATGGAAGGCAATGAAAGAATCCGCCACTGTCAGCAGTGCAAACTCAATGTATACAATGTGGCAGAATTATCGAGCAAAGAAACAGCAAATCTAATTCGAAAGAAAGAAGGCAGACTCTGCCTCAAAATCTACAGAAGACGCGACGGAACAATAATCACGGACAATTGCCCCGTGGGCCTCAGGCGTATACGCAATGGACTAAAAACAACTGTAGCAGCAGTTGTCACCGTAGCGGTAAGCATTGGATTCATGGACAATGCTTCCGCCCAGGGTCTTGTAGGAGCACCGGTGAACCCAAAAATGGGGCAGTACAGCGGAACCTTACCTAGCCCAGCTCCAGAGCAAGATCCAAGATACATAGAATCCAGCGGCGAAGTTGGATCGCTTACGGAAGCAAGAATTCCGGAGAGAATAGACCTATTAGCCGTCTTAGTCATTCCCGCTCTACTTCTATTCGGTTTCCTCATCAAAAACCGCGCCACCATGTTTATGACCTCTATATTCCTGGCAGTAATAGTCTTCGCCGCCGGATTCCTTGTCAGGCTATTTCAGATAACCTGAGTCTGAGTCTGAACCTAGACTCAAAACCACTGAATCTCGCGCAAAATCCAACAACCACATCGCTACCTCGGCCTATCTTTGAAAAGACGGCGCCAATCTTGCTCGGGCAAATTTAATCTAAAATCATCGAAGATAGCAAAACTTTTCTACTTTCGAATGCGTACTCTAACCTGTACCCGATGATGGAGAACTCGCTCGAATCATGCTCCCCAGGAAAAATTCTCAAATCGCTCTACTACTTGCCGCCCTTGCCATCGGCGAGGTGACCCTGGCTACCGGCAACTTCTTCCCGGCTGAAGCGAACCCAGCCCCATCTTCAGGCGCAAGCGCCGTCCCGCTCAACCAGACCGCCTGTGAACTGGCTGCATCCTACAGTGCCGGCTACAATGGAGTTTCTACCCTGGTGGTCAAGGACGGAAAGATTGTCTATGAGAATTACCAGAACGGCAGCACCCCGGATGACGCCTACGAACTGGCAAGCGGAACCAAAAGCTTCTCCGGTGTAGCCGCAGTAGCAGCCCAGGAAGACGGCTTGCTCAACCTTGACGAGAAAGTATCTGACACGATTACCGAGTGGAAAAACGACCCTGCCCGCAAGGACATAACCATCTATGAACTGCTGCATCTGACCGCAGGACTACAGGGCAACCCAGGCAACCCGCCCACCTACGAAGAGGCAATATCAGCGCCAGTACTGGGCAAGCCGGGCGAAAAGTTTAAATATGGACCGCCCTCCTTTCAAGTTTTTGGCGAGTTGCTAAGGCGCAAGCTCAATAACGGAGACACGATTCAAGAGTATCTCCAGAAACGCATATTTGATCCCATCGACTTGAAAGTTACCGGCTGGAAAGAAGGGGCGGACGGAATGCCGCTGCTACCCCAGGGCGCTCAACTTACCGCCCGCAACTGGGCAAAGTTTGGTCAACTAATCTTGCAAGGCGGAGTCTACGAAGGCAAGCGAATCCTGAAAGAAGAATCTGTCGCCCTGCTCAAAGAGCCGACAAAGGCCAATCCCATGTACGGACTGACATGGTGGCTCAATCGCCCAATTGACCCAGCCTTGCGATCCACCATAATTCCCCTAACCGCTTCCTCCGACATCGAATTTGGTGCCAATGGAGTGCCGGACGATCTGTTCATGGCTGCCGGAGCCGGAGGACAGAGGCTTTATATAGTCCCCAGCCAAAACCTGGTGGTGGTTAGACAGGCTAACAAAATTGTACTCTCGCTACTGAGAAAGAAGCACAAGTACTCTGACAAAGAGTTCCTAAAGCGACTCTTTACCGGTCAGGCGACTCCAGGCTCAGACTCCAGGGGCGCCGCCAATCTTGCCTCCGGCGCAGGCAGCGACATGGACCCAGAACAGGTGGGCAGATTCAGAAAAAAACTTCTGAACAAATTCGACGCCAACGGCGATGGAAAGATTGATCGCTCCGAGCGCAAACTGTTCTGGGAGCAGCTTCGCAGCAGACGCAACCAGTAGTCATAAAGGAACGACAGCGACCGAAGCACTCTGTTAGCAAACTATGCGATACTATACCTTCCTCAAGAAGTTTAGTATTAGCGATGTCAAAAGCCAGAATAGCCACAGCCCAGTTTGAACTATGCCCGGTCGAGAAATTCGAAGATTTCGAAGCACAGCTTCAATCAGCGGTTAAGACCAGCACTGAGCGGGGCGCGCAACTGCTTGTGCTTCCCGAATATGTCACCGTCAATCTAATCGGTCTTTTCAATGACCTCACCGTGGAGAAAGAACAGTTTAGAGAGCTGGCCACTTACAGTGAGAGAGTGGCGGAACTTTGCGCCATCCAGGCAAAAGAACACAACATCTACATCGTTGCCGGTAGCATGCCCATACTGGGAGCGGACAACCACAACACCATCCACAACCAAGCCTTTATATTCAGCCCTGAAGGTGAAATTTCTACCCAGGGTAAAGTCAACATGACCACCTGGGAAAACGAAGCATTGGCCATGTCGCCTCTGCCAGGTCTCAGACTTTTCGATACCAGCATAGGCCGCATCGCAATCAACATTTGCTATGACATTGAGTTTCCCGAAATCGCCAGAGCAGCCACCGATGCCGGTGCCCAAATCATTTTGGTACCATCCTGGACCGATGACTTCCAGGGGTTCACCAGGGTCAGGGTATGTGCCCAGGCTCGCTGCATAGAGAATCACATTTATGTTATTCAATCCTCAATGGTTGGCACCCTTAATAGAGAGCCGGCCCTCAATCCTATCTATGGACAGTCCGCGATTCTAGGTCCGGCCGATAGCCAATTCCCCCGGGGTGGCGTGATTGAGGAAGGGAAACCAAACCTGTCGGAAGTGGTTGTGGCAGACTTAGATCTAGATTTGTTAGAACAGGTGCGGAAGCATGGCGCCACCAGACCCGTACAGGACAAAGACAAGCTCGGTCAAAGCTCTCTTCCCATCGAGACAATTAAAATTTAGAGCCATGAAAACGCCAGCGCTTCCAGAGAGATATGAAATCAAATCAGAACTTGGAGCCGGCGGCATGGGGTCGGTGTTCAAAGCACTGGACAAAAATTTAGATAAAGTGGTAGCAATCAAAGTTCTATCCAACGAATTCTTCCAGAGTGAACCAAAAGCTCTGCAAAGATTTCAAAAGGAAGCTCAGCTGGCAGGCAAGCTCAATCACGACAATCTTGTCACGGTTTTAGACTTCGGAGTCTGCGACGAAGATCGATTCTATCTGGTAATGGACTTTGCAGAAGGTCAAACGCTCAAAGACATAATCGCAAAATCAAAGACTCTACCCATCTCAATCACTCTTGAAATTGCCATTCAGCTAGCCGACGGCATGAGATACGCCCATGGGAAAGGCATTGTGCACCGGGACCTCAAACCGGCCAACATTGTGGTATCAGATTACGGCAAGGACAATATGGCAGCCAGGGTCATAGACTTCGGTATCGCCCGCAGTGAAAACGACGAACAATCCGGACAAAAGCTCACCAACACCAACGCCATAGTTGGCAGTCCTCTGTATATTAGCCCGGAGCAGATTCGCGGAGAGAAAGCCGACGCCCGCTCAGACATCTACTCCCTGGGCTGCATGATCTTTGAATGCCTGACAGGAAGACCACCTTTCAAAGGCAATACCGCCCTCGACACCATGAGCCTGCATAGCTCCCAGTTGCCGGAAACTGTGAGTACACTAATGGATGGAGGATGCCCTGAGACCCTGGACGCGATTGTGGCAAAGTGCCTGGAAAAGGCTCCAGATCGCAGATACCAGACCATGAAAGAACTGCTCGAAGACCTTGAGCTAATCGCCTCTGACCTCCAGGCTACCGAAGAAGAATCAAAGCCAGGTATATCAGTACAAAAACTGGTTCAGGGGACTCCTCCGGCTGTGTTTGCCGTTGCAGCAGCACTAATAATTGGAGTCGGGATAACAAGCTATCTCAACGTGAACAACAAACTTAGAAAAGACAAACGGACAGACCAGTCTAAGATTTCCACAGACAGAACCAAAACAATGTTGGGGATCGAGCCGGTCAAATTAAAAAACCTCAGGGAAGAAATAACCAGAACCGAGCCGGGCGAATTCCTCTCACTGAGGTCTAAAAACGTGAATCTCTCTATGCTGCTAGAGGCGAACTCTTCCGGACTCACTAGACTCGATGCCAGAACAGCGGCTTTTGAAGACACTCGTGATCTCTGCAATCTTACTAACATCAAGAAGCTGAAGCTCTCTGATACCAATGTGGACGATGTCGGTGCCACCGCTCTCAAACAATGCCGCAAATTGGTTTATTTAGATCTGAGTACTACAAACATCGGACCGGCAGGCATCAAACAGCTTGCTTCTCTCCCGGCGCTGGAGAGATTGGAACTCAACGGCTGCAATCTTCAAGTATCGGATCTCGAGCCACTCTCCGCGATTCCGACCCTGGCAAAGCTTGAAATAAGAGGGCTGCCTTTCTCAAAAGAAGACTTTCAAATCATCGCTAAATTCAAACACTTGAAGAAAGTGTATCTCAGTGACCGAACCGATGTCACGGAAGAGGAAATAAAATCATACGAGGAACAATCCGGTTGCCAGATAAAAGTGAGCGGCGACAAAAACCCCTGGCGCCGGGGCGGAAACGAGGCTATTAAGGACTTTTTGTAGGCTGGCGCTGGAGTATAAATGGGCTGTCGGAAACCAGGCTCCTGCATTGACAATAGACGGGCTAATCCGTATTGTGTTCTCAACATTAATTAGAGTGAGGGGAAAGCAACTAATGACAGAGAAAAGAGACGAGTTCGTTCAAAACCTAAAAGACAAAATGGATGAATGGAACGAAGAGATTAATAGGTTAGAGATCAAAATTGAACAAACCGAAGGTGAAGCAAGAGAAGAGTATGAAAAGCAACTAGAGAAGCTCCAAGAGAAAAGAGCAGAACTCAAGCGCAAAAAAGAGGAACTCTTGCAGGCAAGCGAAGATGCTTGGCATGAATTAAAAGATGGTGTTGAGAACGCCTGGAGCGGTCTTGAACAAGCAATACTAGCAGCCAAGTCAAAGTTCGACCGGAATTGATAGCTGTTCGGCTGCAAACACTAAGTTACTGGACTTACAGTTGCAGTCAGAATTCTAATTGAAAAGATTTATGACTATCGTTCATACAAATGAGTTGGTCATGCATTCGCGTTGGAAGCCGGCGACACTTACTCATGAAAACGACTCTATTTTGGACTTACTCCTCAAGCTGTGCAATAATACAAATAGAAGCGGCAGGCTTCAATCTATTCACAGCCATCCAAGCAACTCCTGTTGTAATTCTTGTTAGAAGAAGGATTACCCAGCAATACAAATCAAGACAGCATTGTCTTTAGTATAAATCTACTAGCCTGTAGCTCAAAAGTTTTAAGTTCAGTTTGTGCCACCAGCAACCAAGCACTGAATAAGTCAGTGTATATCGGCCATTAAACATTATGCTGTGCATCTATGCACCGTCAATTCAAAGGAATATTATGCAAACAAAGTTATTCGTAAACAACCTAACAACAAAGTGTTCCGAAAAGGAGCTTCAAAAGCTGTTCGCTCCATACGGAGATGTGATATCAACCAGAATTCCAACAGACCAATACTCTGGTCGGCCCAGGGGTTTTGGATTCGTGGAGATGGTTACACAAGCTGCTGCAAAAGTCGCTTTACAGTATTTGGATAAGAAGAAATACAACGGAAGAGTACTTCACGTTGCGTTTTCCCGACCGGAGCAACGCTTAAGGAAACGCAGCATCGCATACAGTTACCTCTGTTAGAAATCAAAGCTTCATAGCAAAAGAGCAAAGTACTCGGGCGGTAAAGCCTGTAGAACTAGCATCAGAAAGCGTCTTCGCAATAGTACCAATAGTGATATCAACCATTATGAAATGAAAAGAAATAGGCAGACTATTTGGCTAAAGTTGTGTAATACTCGTATCAGTTGTGAATTTAACTCTGCGGAAAATATGTTTAGAGCCGCAGTTCGAAATAAGAATTTAAGGACCATATGAATACAAAATTATTCGTCGGCAATCTTCCGTTTAGCTTGGAAGAGTCCGATATCAAAGAACTTTTCTCCGAATCCGGCAAAGTTACAAGCGTGCATATAGCCCTGGATAGAAACTCCGGCCGCAAACGTGGATTTGCCTTCGTAGAGATGGAAACTGAAGATGCTGTAATAGCAGCAATCTCGGCGCTGAACAATCACTCGGTCGATGGAAGACAAATTTTTGTCGATTATTGCAATCAGAAATCGAACTCCCGAAATTAGCCACTGGACAAGCCGGCAGGAACCATAAAGAAAGAAGCCCACTGAATAAGTGGGCTTCTTCTACAACAAGATGATCTACTCGATGATTGAAAATTACCTTTAGAAAATCAACTCTCCTCAGTGTCACATTTAATGTCACTAGTATCTGGTACAGCATCATCTGCTTCATCTAAGTAAGTGTCAAAGTCCCCCAGCAACGACTTTGCGGGACAAAATTTCACTAGTGGACATCCTTTGCAATGAACAGCTAACGCAATCGGACAGATGGTCATAACAATCTCCTTGAAGCCTTCGGACTAAACAAAGTCCGAATTACAGCTACGTATACAAGCGTATCACGATTGTTAGCGATAGAGTAATTCCGCTTGTCCATTACTATTTCTACAATTCAAACACCTAGTCCAATTTCAGTAAACCAGGAGATCTGAAATCCAGGCCGTGGCCCCATATATAGTCAAACTCATAGCCCACGAGTCTACTGAGTTTTAATTTCTACGACTAAAAACTGATGCAACCCAAGGTTACTAATGATGTTGGATGTGGTGGTGTAACCTAATCACTGCTGAAATCTCCAATACTGATCAAGGGAGCCTGTTTACTGCCTCCAAATTCATTTCTGTTTTGGAAGAGCAACCCACTCTAAAGATCTCTGAGGTCACTAAATATGGTTCAGGGATGTGCTTGATATCAAACACCGCCTTCGTTCTTCTCTTATTGACACCATTCGCAATGGAAGCAGTAGCTCGTCTCTCTCCTCACGACTGCACTACAATTTTGACAAATTGAAACAAATTTCGTCTCTTCAACTTCAAACGAAAGTCCAACTATAATGGTGGGAAGTAAGGGTAGGTGTTCAATTTCGAAGGGCAATGGCTATCTAGCCTTTAGCTCACTGCAGTATTCTTTAACTCGGCCACGTCTTCGTCTTTTGGAACGACTCGACTTAGATCTAGGATCAATTTCCACAATCCGGTTACTATCGGATTGTGCTTGGCCGTTATGAGACTTGGACTTTGACCGCCGGGTCTTGGATTTAGCAGCACCGAACTTGTCTCCAGGGCGCCGGGTTTTGGAACTGGTGGCATCGGATTTTGAACTACTAGTTGAATTAGACCTGGCAGGACGAGCTTTACACTTAGTTTGCTGTTGTGTCGGTTTTGCGTTCTGATTGCTTTCTTTCGGCTTAGATTTGGAATTGGAACGGTCTCCACCAGCAATAAGCCCTCTACCCATTATCTTTTCAATATCTTTGACTAGATGGCGTTGGTTTGAACAGACGAATGAATAAGCAATACCAGAACGTCCTGCTCGACCAGTTCTGCCTATGCGATGGACATAGTCTTCTGCTTGGTCCGGAAGATCATAGTTAACGACATGACTAATTTCCGGAACGTCGAGCCCCCTTGCCGCTACATCAGTAGCAACAAGAACAGAGAACTCTCCTTTTCGGTAACGCAACAGAGTCTTTTCTCGTTTGTTTTGGGAAATATTGCCATGAATCTCCTCAGCTGGCACATCTGCTGCACACAACTTCTTGCGAATCCTGGTCGCTTTAGCACGAGTCCTGGCAAATACCAAAACTGAATTCACGTCAGATTGATCCTTGATCAGCTTTATCAATAACTCTTCTTTTTCTGATTCGGCTACAAGAAATACTTTTTGAACTATGTTCTTGGGTTCAACACGATTTGTGCTAACACGAATGGTTACTGGCTTAGCAAGGAACTCTTCTGCTGCTGACACAATGCCTTTACTTATGGTGGCAGAGAACATCAAAGTCTGACGACGATTAGTCATCTTTTTGACGATCTGACGCACCTGGGGCATGAAGCCCATGTCTAGCATTCTATCGGCTTCATCAAGAACAAGCATTCCTGCGCTAGCCAGATCGGCATTGCCGCGATTAATGTGATCAATTAATCTTCCGGGCGTAGCGACAATTATGTCCACTCCTCTTTCTAGATTTCGTGTTTGTCTTTCAAAACGGGTGCCACCATATATACAGGCAGTACGAATTCCAGAATTCAGAGAGAAACGCTTAAACTGCTCATGTACCTGAATAGCTAGCTCTCGAGTCGGTACGAGTATGAGGGCTTGAACTGTTTTCTTGCCTTTGCTGTTTTGCCTTCCTATCTCCTGAATAATCGGAAGCGCATAAGCTGCAGTTTTGCCAGAACCTGTTTCAGCCGAAGCCATGATGTCTCTACCGCTAAAAATCGCGGGAATAGCCTTGCCCTGGATTTCAGTGGGTTTCTCAAAACCCAGCGTTGTTAATGAAGAGACAATTCTCTCCGATAGCCCTAGATCGACAAATTTCATAAAAATACCTGATGTAGACGTCGATCCTTTTTCCAACTGCGTCTAACATGCGTGCTGCAGAAGGCGCAAAATCAGCAAGTGTTATGGGAAGGCTGAGTAAGAATCTCTGTTAATGTTTGAGAGGCGATTATGTCACTGACTTTTTGGCGATGTCAACGATTACTAAGGGATTGACTCTCGCATCCTTTACAACTCTGCGCTCAGGTTATCCGGCTTTTAGAGATTTACAGGCACCTGTCAGGAGTTACAGCTATTTGTATATTTACTATTCAGGTAACAATTGATAAGCCAGTTAATCTTAGATCGTCTCGGATCGTCTCGAAAACGTATATAGAAACCAGGCGGTTCATAAACCCAGTAGTTTTTGCGACTCATTCAGTACCTTCTAGACAAGATCTTTTACCAACTGCCTTGAATTAGGGTTCTGTATAGATTTGAACTGTAATAGTGGTGGTTTCACTATTTGCATAGTGTTATCAACGACACAGAATAGAAATACGGATAAGCTCTCCTATCTGAAGCTTACTCGACAACATAAGCCGTAGCATGAAACTATGTTGAACATAATAAATACGGACTGCAGTGCGAATCGATCACAGACACTTACGAACTGCAATTTCCAAACTGTCTTACTCAATCTCCTTTGGGAACCATGCTTTTCGGCGGCGCTGTCGGACCAGGATCAAGCACTTTACGATTTTTGATGTCATAGACTACACCGGCGGTGAGCACGGAATATGAAACATTGGTCAAGGTAAATGGACTCCCGTTTTCAGCATAACCAATATGATTGAGGTCCATTGTGCTTCCATCCACTACAATCACTGTGCCACTGCCTACAATACGAGCCGTTGATTCGTCTTCTATAATCAACCCCGTGTCTTCTTCGAGACCAAATCCAAGAAGAGCCGGATTGCTGGCCACCGCATGGACAAGTCGAGATATTCGGGACCTCGAAACGAAGTGGGTATCGATAATCATGTCCGGAACCAATCCGAGCCCTTTAGTCATCTCGATACCACCCTTTCTATAAAGTCGAAAGTTGTTGTTTTGAAAGATCATTATCTCGGGAAGAACAGCAGCACCAGCCGATGTACCGGAAACTACACAGCTGCCCTCATTGTATCGCTCAATTAAAGCCTTGTGAAGACGCGTACCGCCAATCAATGATGAGAGCCGAAGCTGGTCTCCACCGCCAAAGAGAAACAGGCTGGCTTTGGAAATAAACTCCATTAGTTCCGGCTTGCTTGCATCAGCTCTTTCACCAATATGAACCACGTGAATCGACTTGGGCTCGAATGAGGATAAGAGCTGATGATAATTGTTCGCCTTTTCCTCAGGTTTGTCACTGGCGGTAGGCACAATCACAACGTGGGCTTGCTTATTGCCGGCCAGCCTCATCATCTCCTTGAAGATTTCAGAATTGCGCGACTGCTTTTCGTTGCCGCCGATAGGTATTAAAATTCGTGCCATGGTTTGTCCAGAGAAAGGTGAACACCGATTAATTAGTATGATACACTGCCTGCAGGAGGTAGTTGTCGAATCTGGTGTTGCAGTAATACCGGACGGCAAACGTCAAGATGGACTTAAGCATGGTCCCCAGCATCATTATTGAAGGAGCCTGCGCAAGTATATTAGTGTTCTTAGACGATATTCGGTTATTGCTGATACCGAATTTGATACTCACCTCAATTAATTGACCTCCATTAAACTCCGTCGAATGTTACTGGTATTTCATACGACACTAACCAGCCAGTTTAGAGAAGCCCAATTACTTAATAGCGAGCAGTTATCAAGGAAAGAGTGTTCTCCATTGAACTGGGAGGAGTTCTAGTAGATAAGTACAGAAATCCTTCAACGAAAGGTAGTCTATTGTTCAACCATATAAAAACGTTATCAGAAGCTGTCGGCTCCTGAGCCAAGAGACAATCACAAAATCAAAAGCATACGGTATCAATTTTAGTGCCACATTCGGAGCTCAAAGACTTCGCGAAAGCAAAATAACAAGGATAAACAATGATTATACTGACACAGCGAGCTCTTAGAGGACCGAATCGATACAGTCGCAAACCCTGCATCTACATGGCACTTGATATCGGCGCTCTCGAGAGGAGACCATCGGACAAGATTGATGGATTCACAGGTAGACTGGTCGAGCTGATACCTTCGCTTCAAGAGCATCGATGTTCTATCGGTGAGCCTGGAGGATTTATCCAGCGGTTGCACAGAGGTACTTGGGCAGGTCACATTGTCGAGCATGTTGCTATCGAATTACAGTGCCTCGCCGGCATGGAGTTGGGTTTTGGCAAAACATACGATACAGAGAATGAAGGCATCTACGATGTCGTCTATCGATACCGAGTCGAGTCCGCCGGGCTTTACGCAGGGCGAAAAGCCGTCGAACTTGTCGACACACTAATTCAAGGTCTTCAATTCGATTTAGCTTCGACAATTATGCACTTAAAGGAACTCAGAGAGCTGGACATGCTTGGTCCATCTATAGCCAGCATCGTTGAAGAGTCGAATCGACGGGGTATCCCATCCATACGATTGAACGACAAAAGCTTCGTACAGCTAGGCTACGGAGTAAGGCAAAGACGTATTCAATCCACTATGACTGATAGGACAAGCGCTCTTGGAGTAGAGATCGCTGATGAGAAGTTTCGAACGAAAGAATTGCTTGAAGGTGCAGTTGTTCCTGTACCCAAAGGTGCGTTGGTAAGCACTCTTAGAGACGCTTTTAGAGTTGCTGATGAAATCGGTTTTCCTGTTGCTGTTAAGCCCGAAGTCGGGAATCACGGCAAAGGCATTACTGCGCATGTATCTTCACGTGTAGCGCTCGAACATGCATTTAAATCAGCAGCAGAAGTATGTTCCCAGGTGATTGTCGAAGCTAGTCTGTCTGGACTTGATTTTCGAGTACTGGTTATCAATGGTTGCTTTGTTGCTGCAGCGCTGCGAGAGCCAGCTTGTATCGTCGGCGATGGTAATTCTACTATTGATTCCTTGATTTCAGCCAAAAACGAAGACCCACGCCGTGGAGACGGTCATGAAAAAGAGCTTACAAAAATACTTGTAGACAAAATGACAATGAGGTTGCTAAAGCACAGGAATTTGACACTGCAGTCGATACTGCCTGATGGCGAAATACTCTATTTAAAATCGACTGCCAACTTAAGCACCGGTGGGACAGCAACTGATGTTACTGATGAAGTTCATCCGGAAGTGCGCTTCATGTGCGAAAGAATTGCTCGAATCATTGGACTCGATTGTGTCGGCATCGATATCGTTGCTCCTGATCTGGCCACGCTCCTGGCTGATGGCTCCGGTGTGGTTGAAGTCAACGCCGCACCGGGTTTCCGAATGCATCTATATCCTACGAAAGGAAAAGCAGTTAACGTGGCCAGACCCTATGTCAACATGCTCTTC
>JAUIJG010000039.1 GCA_030431355.1 bacterium | reverse complement strand
GCATGGGGATATCCAGGTCGAAGCCATGGGCAAGTATTGCTTCTGTGGTCAAGCCGGGGGCTGAATCTTTAGCTCTGGTTAGACAGTCGGATTCAGTTATGCCATTTCGCGAAAGGAAGTCCAGGCTTGTTTTATATTCCTGACCGATTGAGAAAAGTTCTTCAAAGGAGCTTCTTATAGTGGCGTGGGTGGGCTGGGAGTTGCTTTCAAACTTGACCTTCGCGTCATCTCGGACAAAGAGTTCGAAGATGGCTTCAGCCCCGGAGCTGGACTTTGATTGGGCATGAATTGGTTTGCCATTCACCAGCTGGACCGTGGTCATATGTATGGCTGTTCCCACAAGGAGCTGACCGGTCACTTCTTTTTGTTTGGCTGCCTGAAGAAGCCAGGCTATCGGTTTTTCTCGTAAACTTCCCGAGAGAAGATGACAGAGCTCCTCTTGAACCACATAGTCCGCCGCTTTGCCTGTAAAATCATTGATGGGAAAAGTTCCGGTTGTTCGTCTTTGATCCTTGTCTTGCGCGTTCATATGGCAAAAATAGCCCCTCTTCTTTGGCTGCGGTTCCGTCTAGCGGTCAGGCTTCCAGTAGAAAACTCCGAATTTTTCTCATAGGGGGATATAGGATCTGTTACTAATATTCTCTTTTTCTGCTCTATCCAAACCTGGCCAGGCTATCTGAAGAATCCAAAAGCAAGCTCTTTATGTCTTCTACGAATTTGCTCAAATTAATCGCTCTCGCCTCGGCCCCTTGGCTCAGTGTCGGTCTGGGGCTTTACTGTGCTGCTAATATTTGGGCGGCTTTCCTCTTCTATCACTGGTTTCTTCTCTTTCCCCTCTGTTTTTTCTATCGCCGTCTCTGGCTCGGCCACATGAAGGCTCCCCGAGGTCGACATCTGGTTCTCGTGATTCCCTGCTCTGTCGTCGCTTCCGGGGCAGCCTGGCTGGTTTATAGGTACTGGGGAATTTATGTTTTAGACAGTGTCCGGGTTATGGAGCTGCTCTGCCGTCTTGGATATGATCAGCGCCTGCTTCTGGCTCTGGGTCTTTATTTCATCACTGTCAATCCAGCTTTTGAAGAACTCTACTGGCGCGGCTCGGTGCAAAACTTGATGATCAAAATTCTCAAAGATAGACCAGGCACTGCTATTCTCATTACTGCCCTGGCTTTCGGCGCCTGGCATTATCTGGTCCTCAGGCTTTTGCTGAATCCCGGATATGCTGAATTTGCCTGTGTTGTGATTGTCCTGGCAGGATATTTATTAGGCTTGCTCTACCATCGCACCGGCTCCCTCACCCTCTCTTTCCTCATACATTCCCTGGTGCTGGATTTGCCATTGATTGTGGTCTTATTTCTCTTATCCGGCTGAGGCAGATAGCTAGGGACTTTTCAGGTCGTTCTTACCTGAAATAAATTTGTAACCAAGGGCTTCGGCATTGCTCCGGTCTGCCTGGGCGGCTTTCTCATCGCCTTTGAGTGCGAAGGCTCTGGAACGCCTGGCCAAAACCAGACCGTTCTCTTTATTTAGCTCCAGGGCTTTGTTATAAGCCTGGATAGATTGGTCAAGTTGTCCCAATTCCAGATGGGCATCGCCCAGATCCACATAGACCATGGCGTTGTTATTGGTCCTTGCCGCATAGAGCTTCAGATCTTCAATAGCCTTTTCGTATTGCCCTGTTTGTAGATAGGACTCACCCCTTATTGCCAGGGCATTTAGATAGTTCTGGTTGTGCTCCAGGGTCTTGTTACAGTCGGAGATAGCCAGATTGTATCGCTCCCTGGCATAGTTTGCTTCCGCTCTCAGGCAGTAGGGGAAGGCATCGTGGGGTGCCAACTTGATCGCTTTATCAAAGGCTTTGATCGCTTTTGGAAATTCGTCCAGTTCCCGGTAGACTTTGCCCAGGTAGGCGTAGGCTCTCGACTCGCCCGGGTTCTTCTTTATCTCGGCAAGGAGAGCTGCTTCGGCTTGACCGGCTTTTTTCTCTTTGACCAGGTTATAGAGCTTCACCAGGTGTTCTTCCGGAGGCTCATGCACGGGAGGGTGAATCTCGTCATCGGTATAGGACTTTGAGGCTTGTTTGACCTCGTCCGAGTTTATCTCCAGCTGTTCTTCTTTGTAAGAATGACTCAACTTCGCTGGGATTTTCAGCTCTTCTTCATCCAGGGACTCCTGCCTGCATCCGGTACAAGTTACCCCCACGAATAAGACGATGCTCAGGCCAATCAAGAAAGCTTTGCCCGAACCGAAGTTTTGGGTAAGGCTATGTTTGTACGCGGGGTACTGGACGTGCATGGAATTCCTGATTTTATCGAATGAGACTGCTTGATTTTAGCAAATTCGCTAATATTGTCCCTGGAACACAGCCTATCTATAACCTTTGGTAAGAACAGACCTTTAATCTCATAAAATGGACCAAATCGACACAGATTCTTTAAAAGCGGAGCTTCCCGACCGATATCAGGTGGAATCTGTTCTTGGTCAGGGCGGCATCGGAGTTGTTTTTAGAGCGAGGGATCAGGTTCTAGGCAAAGATGTGGCAGTCAAAACGCTGCTCTCCAGGCTCAGCGGCAAACAGATTGTTCGGTTTCATTCCGAAGCCAGGGTGCTCGCCAGGCTCAGTCATCCTAATATTCTTACCGCTCTGGATTTTCAGATAACCGAATCAGGTATGCCTTTCCTGATACTCGATTATATTGAGGGCGAGGATCTGGAGGAAAATATTGAAAGAGAAGGAGCGATACCCTGGTCAGATGCCCTGCCGATGTTTATTCAACTTGTGGATGCGCTTGCCTATGCCCATTCCAAAGGTGTGGTGCACCGCGATATCAAGCCATCGAATGTGATGCTTGTCAAAGGAGAGAGCGGTACCGCAATCCCCAAGATTCTTGACTTTGGTCTCTCCAAAATGTCAGCCTCCGAAGAAGAAGAACAAAAGCTCACTGCCACCGGTGCTTTGCTAGGCTCACCGCTATATATGAGCCCGGAGCAGGCTCGGGGTAAAGAAGCCGCTGTACCTTCCGATGTCTATTCGCTTGGTGCTTTGTTTTATAAAGTTCTGACCGGTCGTCCTCCGGTGGAAGGTGAGAATTATCTTGAGACTCTGCAATTGAAATTGGCAGGGGAGATCCCTGACTTGAAGGAAATCGCCGGAGATGAAGAGCATGAGTTTCCAGAACGGTTGCAAACCGTTTTGAACCGTTGTCTTGCTCTGGACCCTCAGGATCGATATCAGAGTATGGGCAATTTGAAACAGTCACTTCTTTCTATCGAAGATCCTGAAGTAGAAGAAACAGTTGCCAGTGAAATCAAAGATGCGCCCGGGCACAATGGTGCAAAAGGCTTTCTGGTCGCATCTCTGCTGCTTCTTGCGTTTGTTTTGTTTTTTGTGCTGATACCTTTTATGGTGCGGGGTGGGAATGAGTCTTCCCGTAAGGTGGGCGAAGATAGTACTGCTAGTGGTAGTACCGCCAGCAAGAACGTAGTAGCTGCCGATAGCGAAGAAATTTTGAAGAAGGCTTATGAAGAGAGGCGTTTCAAGGTGGATTTTAAGCCCGGTAAAGGTTACCTTGTTACAGCAATAGGCGCCGTGGACGATGATTATCTGAGCAATATCAAAAAATATGATGGAGTTTATCGTCTTAAACTGGAAGATTGTCTGGTCACAGGCCGAGGTTTGAAGTTTCTTTCGGAACAGAAGAACCTTAAGTCATTGGGCGTATTGCATTTGACCGGCTGCCGCATAAAGAGTGAAGACCTTGCCTATTTGGCTGAATTTCCAAATCTCAAAGAACTTGATCTTTCCCAGTGTACGAATTTGATTAATCCTGACTATGGCTATCTTAGAGCCTGCAAGCTTCTCAAGATTTTAAGATTGCAGTTCCTCACCCTATCCAGAGAGAACTGTAGGACCATAGCTTCCCTGGAAAATTTGGATAATCTGGATCTGCGTTACTCAAGGGGTCTTACCCCGGAAGCGATGGAAGAATTTCAAAACAGTAAGTCAATCACACGCCTGGAAATTGGTGGAACGGGTGGTGCTGAAGATGCTTTTATAGACTCTGCTACGATGAGGGCCTTACCTTCTTTCAAAGGTTTAAGGGCTATATTGATCGAGAAGATGGATGGCCGCATCCTCTCTTCCGGGCTGCAAGGCTATGACAAATTTCCAGGGCTCTACTTTATTGATTTTAGGGATTGTACCAATCTGCCTGCCAATCTAGGCACCAACCTCAATCAGATGAAGTCCCTGAAAAGCCTGCGGATTTCGTCCTGCCGCCTGGATAAGAACAGACCGTTGATGTTTCTTACCGGTCTTTCCAATCTTGGCGGACTGGATCTCTATTCTATCGACCTTGAAGGTATGGGAGGCGAGCTGGGATCGCTGAAGTCTAAATACGGAATGAAAAGTCTCAAAAGGCTGAATTTGGATTATAGTGCCGAAAAAGAATTGTCCTTTATTAGAAGGAATCTTCCCGGTGTTCTCGTTCTCTGTGGAGAGGATTAGGCTTTATTTAGTCAATTCAAAGGCGCTTTTTAGACTTGTGGCCATCACCAATAAAAGGGTGATGGTAATCAGCAAGTTTACACCAAGGGTGAGAATCACTATCTTAGGCTTTTTCCAGAGGTGATCAAGTTTAAAGTCCGGCTCCCGGCGTCTAATCAGAGCCAGGTCGATAAGAAAACCGAATATCAGCAAAAGTAGAGAAAAGAGAGCTTCAAAAACTATGTTTTCGCTGGGCCCTATGGCGCTCCTGGTGGAATTTATTCCGTTGAAAAAATATAGAGCAGGTATAGCCAGGCATGGAACTAGAAGCATGGCGCAGGAATAGATGAAGTGATTGATGCTCGACTTCCAGTGTTTGTAGAAAAAGCCCTGGTAGACAGGAAGCTTGACACCTGTTGCTATAACGGAAATTACCGATATCTGAATCCAGTCGAGAAATAAATGGGAGAGCATCTTCGGTCTCTGGAGGTTATCTCTCAATTTTACTACTTTCCTTAAATTTTCAAGCTCCGTGGCAAATTTCCCGAGATCCCGTATATATGACACCTATCCCCTTCTGGAGACCACTGCCCATGGCCGACGTAGTAAGAGCCGATGATTCCTCCAAAGCCGATAACGCTGCCGCCGACATGGCAAGTTCGGCATTTTTGAGCGAAGTGAATAACTATGCCGGTTCAAAAGATAGCGGCAATTCTTTCCTCGACAGGGTGAACGGAAAGCCAGGCGCGGCTTCCCACGAAGATAAACCTGAAACTTCAGAGCCCCCGGAGGGTCTGGTGGTGGTCTGTGACGGAAACACCTGCGTTCCATTCTCCATTGAGAACTCCGGTGATAACGATGCTGCCACTTTTGTCAAAGATAACTTTCGGACCTTCGACCGAAACAACAATGGATTTGTCACCTCTGACGAGGCCAGATATTGGAGAAACAAATTTGAAAAGAACTCTCCTGCCCAGAAGATGTCCGATAGAATCATCGCCGGTGGCCAGTCGGTGGCTGATTTGAGCAATGATGAGCTGGGCGCGGAGAATGACGGTATCACCATAAAAGATCTGGAAAGAGTGCTTGCCATAGCAGACAAGAGTCCAAAATCTCTCAGTCAGGCGGAAAAGAACCTTTTGCACTCCCTGGATTGGAAAGCCCAGGAGAGAAGAAGAAGCCGGGGCGGCAAGTAGATTTGGTGAGTTAAGCCCTGTTTTTAATTATTGCCAGGGATCATAAGTTCCAAAGTTCCAGAGATGACCTTCAGGATCTTTGCAGGCATAAAATCTGCCACCATGGTCGGCGTCCGCCAACTCCATTACTATTTTGGCACCATTTGCCACCGCCTGTTTATGGTGGGCGTCGGCATCATCAACAACAATGTAAGCACTCTGGGTAGTGGCATTCGAGAATTCAGAAGGTGGCTTTTGTAAGGTGTCGAATTCACTATCACCCGCTGAACCGAGCATGATCATTCCTGGACCGTAGGTTAGCTGCGCGTGGGCAATTTTGCCCGGTGCTCCTTCAACCACCAGGTGCTTTTTGAATCCGAATGCTTTTACCAGCCATTCTATTGCGGCAACCGCGTCATTGTATTTCATTGTGGGAATGATGTTGGCTGTGCTTGAATTTTTGCTAGCGTTCATATTTTTCCTCTACTGTTTTTTCTACTTCAATAAGAAACTATCACTCCAGGGATACTGCACCGACTTGTCCGGCACCATATCAAACTCTTTCAAAGCTTCCTTAAGTCTTCCATATAGTGCCGGCAGCCATTTTGGCTGTTCTTTGTAGTCAATGACCGGCTCTTTTATGTTTAGGTTACAGGGAGAAAGTATCAGATCTATCTGTTTTAGTCCGGTATCATGGGCGAGGACAAAGATCTCTTCTATGGCCTCATCTCCCATGGCCAGGCATCCGGTGGACCAGTAGCTGCCATGAATCTCTATATGACTGCCTAAGTTTGAGCGTTTGTCTTCCCGGGCCCTCTTCCTGTCTTCAGGGCTGGGATAGTTGATTAACAAAGCAAGGTGGGCGATGGAATTCGGCTTGAAGCCGGTCAGTTTATAAATACCTTCCGGGATCTGTCGGTCGCCTTCCTCCAGTTTTGGACCCGGCTCTCCGCTGACACCTATTATCGGGTAGGTTTTAATTCTTATGTTTTCCCCGTCATGATCTTTGGCGAAGATATGCAAAACCTTCTCTTCTTTGAGACCGATGAAGGTCAGCTCTTTAGGCGGATAGGCTAGTCCCCTACTCTGGAAAAGAGGAATTAGTTCCCGTCTCATGGTTTCGCCATAGTCTTTGATTGCCGCTTTTACGGTACTGTGTTTTCCTCGCTTTGCTTCTGCCGGCTGGCTCAGGTTGAAGACCAAGATTGCGCAGAGAATCGCTGGAATTGACAACAGTCTCAAAGTTGTTTTTGCTGGGAACGACAATTTCATGCCTAGATTCTATACAAAAACACCACCCAGTAAAACTGCGGTGGTGTTAAATGCTACTGTCTGTCAGCTTCTGTTTTGAGGCTCAGTATCTCATCGGTCGACAATCAGAATGTTTCTCGATGCGGGCTTCTCTTGTTATCGTATCCGGCTGGCGCCAGCCTGATGTTTCTACAAGGCCCCTGGGCTCAACGCGCTCAACTAGCTTGTTAGTGATCGCTCACCCTTCACATTTATTAGTCTATCTCATTGAGCCATAAATGGAACTACCCCAAAGGACATTTAATAAATATCTTTTGTGGTATCCAAGGGTAGGCTATCCATGCCCTTTTCGGGAGACTGTCTGTTTCTCAAGTGCTTGAACCGTTTTCCTGCACATGGTCATTCCTGTTGGATATGCTTTCTATATGCGCTTCTGAAAATAAGTTCGACTCAATTCAACTTCCCTGGCTTAGAATCTTCTTGTGCCGCCGCCCTGGAAGACGTTGTAGTCGAAGGTGAAGGAGACATCCACAGAAGGGGGTGAGTACTTGGGGAGATGGGCGAAGGGGGCAGAATTGCGCACCGCTTTCAAAGCGGCCTGGTCCGCTATGGAGGAGCCGGATGACCTTTCAAGCCTGAGGTTGCTCATGGTGCCATTTTCATGGATGGTGAATATCACCTTCACTCTTTTGGATCGCTCTTCTCTTGCCGGAAACCAGTTCTGTTTAATCCGTCTTTGCAACTGCGCCATATAGGCTCCGAAATACGGCTCAGGTCTGTTTTTGATATTTGGTTGATCTTCGATTTTGTCTGATTCTGGATTACCACCTTCACCTTCACTTGATTTCGCCGGTCCTGAGTTAGCGGCAGCTCTCGGGCTTCCCACACTGGGTGTAATAGAGATGAGATTCTTCATGCCGCCGCCTGCAGTGGACTTGCTCTTTGCCGGCTGGGGCCCGGGCTGGTTGTTGTCCTTGCCTGAGCCGGATTTTGATCTGTTGGTGCCGACCGGCGCAAGGCTGCGTTCAGACCTGGGTCCGGTACCTGAGCCGGAGGAGACTGGTATTATCGATGGTGCGATCTCGCTTGCTCCGACTTTGGAGCCGGTGCTTTGATTTCCCGCTTTGGAAGATGGGGGTGCCGGGGACTTTGTGCCACTGCCAGTACTTAGATTTGGCATGGTCACCGGAAGATTAGGGGAGTTAACCCGGGGGGCGAAAGCCAGTAGTGATGAATTGGGTCTGGGTCGAGGTCGAGAATTTGAAGATTGGCTCTTTGAATCAGGAAGTTGCGGTGCCTGAGTAGCTCCAGCCATGGTGGGAGCAGTGATCACTTTTGGCGGTGAGGGTCTCGCCGAGGTAGCTCTTGTGGGTACCGGTGGTCTCGGTCTGGGATTTGTCTGGCTGGGCCTGGCCGCGCTCGAAGACCTTGTCGGCTCCGCTTTAGAGACGGTTTGAGGCTTTGTGTCAGCTATTGCACTTCTGGCTTTGCCCGGACTTCTATCGGATATCGGTCTGCGATCTCTAATCGCCTCCGAGGCGTGCACCGAGGCTTTCTTAGAGAGAACTTGTTTCTCTGTCTTCTTCTGTGGTGCCACGAATTCGATATCTGTGATCTGGGTCTGGGGTTTTGGTGGGATCAGGAAAAAGAAAGCCAGTATCAGGGAAGATACCATTAGAGAGATATGCAAAAGATAAGAGGCGCTGTTTGCTTCGCTTAACTCCACAAAAGAGGTTGCATAGATAGCTTTTCTTCTCTGGTTCAGGGCATGGTCATGGGCATCCCTGGCCACAAAGATGATGAATAGGGCGGAGAGTAAAAACAGTAGGGCGCAGGGAGGACTGACCAGGTTCATGGTCGAGAAGGTTTCGGTCAAAATATGATTGGGGGTGACATTGAAACTCTCCCCGAATTGAGAAAGCGCGCTTGATATCTGAGCTGACAGACTGAGAAAAGCAACTAATAAAAGATTGAGGGCGGCAACGAAAAAGAAGAGTAGTCCTTTGCGGGGCTCTAAGTTATATACCTGGCCAAGACCTGGAATTATGGACAAGACAAGGGCTGTTTTTGGATCCCTTTGTAATGATTCTGTCTCTGTCTGAAAGTGTCTGGACATGCCGGTCGGCCCTCCCCTTTAAACGCCTGTTTCCAGTTTAGGTGAGGGCAGTTATGAAAACGCCGCCAATATCTCGGACGGGCTCCTAGTGATTTCCCTGGTTTTTCAAATTTTAGACAAACAAAAACACCACTCAGAACAATTCTGCAGTGGTGTTTAATGCTACTGTCTGAAAGTCCTGTGATTGGACTCAGTATTTCATCAGCCAACGTTCAGAGCGTGACTTGATGCGGGCTGTCGCTTGCTACGGTTTCCGGACTGGCGCCGCCTGTCGTTTCTGCAAGGCCCCTAGGCTCTTAGTGCTCAACTTGAGAGCACTCACCTTCAACGCTTATAAGCATAGCGCAATTTCCCAGGAATAAAACTACCCCAAAGGACATTTAATAAATATCTTTTGCGGTAATCAAAGGATCTGTTTATATGCGCTTCTATCAGTGCAGATGACATGACAAGCGCTTGAACCATTTGTTCGGTGTGGTTTGTATTCGTTGGATATGCGGTGCATATGCGGCCTGTAGAAAACTAGATTCTTAGCGCCTTTTGCCACGCTTTCTCTTTTTCTTCTTCTGGGGAGCAGCCTTTGTTTTGGCTTGATTTAACTTGGGATTCACCAGGACGGAATCACCCTTCACCGTTGTCAAACCGCTGTCATTCTCGGAAGCAACTTTTACCTTCGGAATCTCTTCTCCAATATATTTGATTACTCTGAGCTGATTGATCAGCCCTGACATTGCGATGCGCAGGTTGCGTATCGAGGGGGTGTGGCCGTTAACCATTATCGTAAGAGCCAGTTTTTGTTTGCCCGCTGTTGTCAGGATACCGGTGATAGCTCTGATACCATCCATGGTTCCTGTTTTATACTTGTAGGAGCCTCTGCCCTGGTCGGTTTCATCATTTGTTTTGAGCAGATCAATATAAGGACTCAGCTCGTTAGAAGCTGCCATATGGCGCATGATCAAATTTAGACTGTGGGGGGAAACACCGTTCTTACGGCAGAGCCCACAACCGTCATAGATGATTATCTCTCCGCCGGGAACGCCCACTTTTTTCAACCAGTTATGAATAACAGTGATGCCGTAGTCTTCCAGGGTGGAGGTTCCGTTGCCAACCGAATTGTTCTCACTGAGATACTTTGCACCAAGCGTTCTCAGGATCTGCTGGGCGTAGAGATTGTCGCTTTTGTGCAGGGTTCTCTGAAGAATGTAAGAGAGAGGTTTGGAACTGTGTGAGCTTAAGGTATAGACCTGATCTCTTTCGGATAAACTGATCGCTTTGTTCCCTACTTTGATCCCTCTTTTAACAATCAGATCCTCGAGCAGGGCCCGATTGTAGTCCTCGGGGTTGGAGACGGTGAGAGTCACCGACTTTGGTGTCTTGGGGTGATTCGAGTGGTAGACATAAAGTTTCTTTTGCGCCGGTGAGAGATAGACCCAACCTGGTCCGCCCTGGGCGCTGAGTAGATACTCGAAAAGTTTGCCGTGCATCGAGTTGGCGTTGAACTGTTTGTATCCTGGAATGAGGCCGGTGCTGTAGGTTACATTTCTATCGACCACCAGATTGGATGATACAGGCATCCAGTGTCTGCCCCAGTCTTCCACAAGCCAGGATTGGTGGAAACCGCTGCCTTTCACCGGTGGACCTTTGATAATCACTTTGCCGGTTATCTCTTTAATAGTGGTACCGGGCAAAACCTCATGAACAGCCATCTTGTTCACGAGATTGACCAGGTCTCCACGCATCATAGTCGGGTCCTGGGAGCTTATTAAAACAAGGTTGCCGTTTAGTTTGTTTCCTTCCATGTTGCCTTCGGCCACTAGGGAAGTTGTGTACTGGAAAGAAGGTTTCAGGGTTTCAAAGGCGCAGGCACAGGTGATTGATTTTACTGCCGAAGCCGGAGTGAATCGGAGATCACCATTATAAGAATAGATGACTTTACCTGACTCTACGTCCGTCAACTCCAGACCGGGAGTTGAATGGGTGAGGGCCGGAATTCGCAGCCAGTTGGCAAAAATTTTGGATAGCTTTGTCTCCACATATGGAGTCGAACCCGCATTCGTTCCTGAGTCGGCAGCCAGGGCGTTGGGGAGAGTTGTAAGGGCAAGAAAAGCTAATGAGATAGGAACAAGGAGGGGAAGAGGGGATTTTGGTGGTTTTGGCAAGGTGATAGTTCCGGTTTACTGTAATTTCCAGGTGATAGCACAATAACAAAGTTCAGTGTTCCATGGAGAACTTTCGGTAACAACTTTATCCCTGAGTGTTACCGTAGAGCTCTCTTTCTTTTTCGATTATAAGCTTGGGCATACGAACCGGCTTCATTGTCTTTTCATTTATGAATAATCCGGTAAACCAGGATCTGGTCGTGACTTCTCCGTCCACTTTCAACTCCCCTTCGAAGTTGAAGGACGCCGCCCCTCTTTTGGCAATCCACATACGACCCTGGGGGCGATCGAATAAACCCACGGACCTTTTATATGCGACGCGGGTTTCGGTGATGATGGGGAGATAGCCTTCGTTCATGAAATTTTCCAGGGGAAAATATTGATCAAATATTTTCAGACGCATATCCTCGAACCATCTCAAGTAGGTGATGTTCGAGACATGACCGGCAAAATCTATATCGTAGGTCTTGACTCTAATCTCATGGGAGATTTCGAACATTCTCAAGTCGGTCTTTTCGTCTTCCAGTTTCTGCATGGGATTCGGCTCCTTTGCTTTGGAGTTGAGAAGCATAGCTTAAACCGACTGCAGTTGCCACTCTCTTGTGTTGAACTTCCAGATTGAAATCAATCCTAAAATAATCGAGGTGGCGGCAAAAGCTACCCAGCAGCCCAGGGGACCATCATCCAGGTTGCCGGTCAAAGACCAAGCCAAAGGTAGGCGAAATACGGCGAAGCCAAAAATGGATATCCACATGGGCCACCGGGTGTAGCCGGCGCCCTGCATGGCACCAAATAAGATTATCCATATGGCGACAAATGGTTGGGACAGACCTATGACCTGAAAATATTGAGTTGTGTAGGATATGACCAGCGGGTCTGAGCTGAGCAGTGCGGCCAGCTGTTCGGCTCCCAGGAAAAAAATGGCTGCAATAACCGAGGTGAAAGCTACGCCCAGAGCGCAGACTGTCCAGCCCGCTCTCTCCGCTCTAAGAGCATTGTCGGCTCCCAGGTTCTGTCCCACAATGGTGGCAACGGCGGTGCCCAGGGCATAGATGGGCATGTAGCTGAGAATCTCCTCCAGCCTCAACCCTATGGCCCAGGATGCCTGACATTCGGTGGGATGGGCAGTGCCTGCAAAGATGATAAAGAGGGCGAAGCAACCAAGGGTCCAGGCAAGGTCGCTGACACAGGCAGGTAGACCGATGGCGAGAAATCGTTTGAGCCAGGAGAGGGAGAATCCCCTGGTCATGAAACGGGCAGGACTGAGGCATTCTTTCAGGCTGGAGTTGCGGAGATTTCTCAAACTCAAGAAGACACCGAGAATAGATGAGATCAGCCAGGCGAGGGCTATGCCTTCCACTCCCAGTTTCAGAGGACCCAGGCAAAAGAGGATATCGAGGCTTATGATCAGGGTGGTCATCGCTATCCAATTGAACATCGGTGTTCTTGTGTCTCCCCTGGCTCGCATGATGGCATGGGCAATCCAGACAATGGTGAAGGGAAGTTGGGAGAGAATATCTATCTTTATATATGACCAGGCGATGGCCTCCACTGCGGGGCTAGCACCAAGCAAGTGGAGGAGAGGTCTTGCCACCACAAGTCCGACCGCAATGGTCAAAGTGCCGAAGACAGCCGCTGCCACCATGGAGTGACGGGCTGCTTCGATGGCGTTTTCATAATCTTTTGCTCCCCAGTATCTGCTCACCAGGGCTGTGGTTCCTGCGGAGAGCGCCACAGTCACCATGAGGAGGAAGAACCAGACCTGGGAACATATGCCGATTGCCGCCTGGGTGTCAGCTCCCAGTTTTCCTGCTATCCATATATCTGTGAAACTTGCCAGGGAGACGGCAGCCATTCGGATCATCAGAGGCCAGGAGAGGGTCCAAATCGCCTTTGTTAATGAGCCTGAAACTATCAGGTCGTCTGTTTGATTCTCTTTCGACGCGCAAGCCATGATGCCACATCCTCCGGAAGTTAGACAGGGAGACTGAGAGCAACTGAAAATTTAAAACTGTTACAAGTGGAGAGAAAGTGGTGGTCTGATATCATCCGCCACCACTTTCAGTGCCTCCATCAGGCTGATTCTTTCTCAAGGGATTGATCATCATTTGAATCTGTAGAGTCCTTGAGATTACTCAGGGCGCTTTGATAGCGTCTGGCATGCCAATCTTCCACCAGACCCAGTGCTTTGAAGCGTTTCGCCGCCTGGGTAAATACCTCGGCATGTTCACGGGATTCGTCCGCCTGTTCGATGAACTCTTCCACCGCATCCATGCGTCCTTCTTCCCGGGCAGTCTTTTCGAAGTCAGGATACATCTGGTTTGTTTCGTAGAGCTCTCCTTCTATGGCTATCTCGAGCAGTTTTTCCACGGTCATTTCTTGCGGTGGATACATCAATTCCAGATGGGCAAAGGCATGCCCGGTCTCTTGATTGGCTGTCTCTTCAAATAGTTTGGCCACTCCTTCATTGCCAAGCTTGCGTGCCACTCTGGCAAAGTAGAGGTATTTGCGATTGGCCATGGATTCACCGGCAAATGCGGCTTCTAGATTTTTTTCGGTCTGGCTGTTTTTTAGTTCCGGGTTACTCATCATTGTTCTCCTTTTGTTCTTGTTTTTAAATTTAGATTTAGAATAAGTCTAAACGGGTTTCAAAAAAAATTAGCTGATCTCACCGTAGAAGGTGATCTGGTAGTCGGTATATTTGAAATTTTCAGGCAGCTTTATTTCAGGCTCCTGGTCGAAGACATCCTCGGGCTCGATGTCTATGATTCTTCCTGTCTTTATATCCACAAAGTGGTGGTGGAAAGCTTTGAGGGCGTCGTATCGCACTTTGCCCGGTTCCATTGAAAGCTCTGAAATAAGACCTTTTTCCACCAGTAGATTGAGAGTGTTATAGACAGTGGCCCGGGAAAGGGAGCCGGGCAAGAGGTCTTTTACGGCAGTGTCGACCTCTTCGGCGGTGGGGTGGCTGTCTGTTTCGAACAGGTAGCCGGCGATGACACAGCGTTGAGCCGTGGGCTGAATGCCGTGATCCTCCAGTTTTCGTCTTATCTCTTCTGCTTTCATTCTCTTTCACCGATCTCGCCGGGCGATTTAGAAGTGTTCTTTATTTAGAATAAGTCTAAATAGGATATTTGTCAACTGCCTCTCGTCAAATTGCCAGAGGGTAAATTCCACCTCCGGGTCAATGTTCTATAATCTGGTTCGACGAAAGCAGTATCAATCCTGAGGAAAGTTCTCCATATGTCTGAAAGCAAGCTAAAAGAAGCTATTCAAAACAAGAAAATGCTCTGTCCTGAATGCAAAAAGCCCGTGGAGAAGTATGAAAAGTTTATCGAGACCGTTGCATCGGTCTGGGACGGCGCCGGGGATTCCGGCGTGGAAACCGAAGGCGGCAAAGCGACCCTGGTCTGTGGCAACTGCGACTGGAAAGAGCGCACAGAATATTGGGAAGAATATATAGATGAATAAAGATCTCAGTTACTGATTAACTTTGTTCTTCTTAGAGTCTAAATAAGGTACGAAGTCGATGACTACGGAAGTCTCGCCCTGTCTGGTTGTTCTCTTTTCTTCAAGCTTCTGGCAGAGGTCCACTCTTCGTACAAGACCGTAAATAAGTTCAGCGAAATATTCGTTGTCTTCGGGAATATTTCCTTCGGCGATTCGATCCTGGAGTATGTTTAATAGCTCTTCGTAGGAAACGGATTCCGGCACTTGTGGCAGCACTATGTACTCCTTGCAACCTTGAAGAATTGCTGAATGAAACAATAACTCTAACGGATATGAACAGGACACTTGTTAGAACACATTTAAAGCTAACATCGTATAAAGAAATTTCCTAGCTTCTGTAAAGGAAGGTCTCTTAGCAACTACTAAGGAGAATGTTATGCGAGCTGTGGTGGTCGAAAAAAATGGTGGGCCTGAAGTTTTAAAGTTTATGGAGAGAGCCTGTCCGGAGCCGGGAAAGGATGAAGTCCTGGTCGAAGTCAAGAGCACGGCAGTAAATAGAGCCGACGTAATCCAACGTAAAGGATTTTATCCTGCGCCCCCGGGAGTTCCGGCTGACATTCCCGGCCTTGAGTTTGCCGGGGTGGTCAAAGAATGCGGAGAAGCCGTCACCGACAGAAAAGTTGGGGACAGGGTATTTGGCCTGGTGCCGGGAGGCTCCTATGCCGAGGCGGTTGTGGTTCATTCTAGAACCCTGGCAAGAATTCCTGACAATCTCAGTTTTGAAGAAGCGGCAGCTATTCCGGAAGCCTACACAACCGCTTACGACGCCATGGTGGTCCAGGGAGGACTTGCCGCAGGTGAGTGGCTACTGATCCATGCTCTGGGAAGCGGTGTGGGAGTGGCGGCTCTACAAATTGCCGGGGCTATTGGGGCACGGGTCATAGGAACTTCCCGCACAAAAGAGAAGCTGGAAGAGGCTCGGACACTAGGTCTTGTTCATGGTGTCGTATGCAGTGAAGGAGCAGAGTTTGCCGAGTCTGTCCTCTCCATTACCGGTAGTGGTGTCAACGTGGTGCTGGAGCTGGTGGGCGGACCCTATCTGGCCGAGGATTTGAAATGTCTTGCCAGCCAGGGGCGAATCGTTCTTGTCGGTCTTCTTGCCGGGCGCTCCCTGGAAGTTGATCTCGGCATGATCCTGAGAAAGAGGGCCAATATTCGGGGCACTACTTTGAGGGCAAGACCTCTGGAAGAGAAGATACTTGCCGGCCGGGTTCTGGAAGAGAACATTGTCCCTTTAATAGAATCCGGCAAACTTAAACCCTCCATAGACAAGGTGTTTCCCCTTGCTGAAGCAGGAGAAGCCCATGCCTATATGGAGAGTGACGGCAATTTCGGCAAAATAATTCTCAAGGTCTCTGACTAGTCTTGCCATGGAAGACCTTTCATTCATAACCACCAGTGATGGTTCCATAACCCTGGCGGATAAGTCCACCGGAGAGTGGTATCACAATAGTGCCGGAGCATATGAAGAGTCTCTGGTCAACTACTGTGAGCCGGCCATGGCATGGTTAAACACGCCAGGGGGTAGTCGTTCCTCTCTTAGAATTCTCGATATCTGCTTTGGAATGGGCTACAACAGTTTTACGTTTTTGAATCTGCTTTTAAAATCCAGGCTAACTATCCCTTCCCTGGAGATTGTGGCCGTGGAGTTAGACCCGGGACTTTTGCCGGCCATGTCCGCGGTGCTCAAACAGGACCTATATAAAGATATAGAAGAAGCTGGATTCAGGGATATGCGCAGGGGTAAAACTTTTCAAGAACTCTTTGAAACAAGCGGCGTTAAGGACGATTTGATAGAAGCCGAATTGCAGTCTGAGAAAGGTAGCAATGTGGAGAGAATCACTTTCAAACTTTATCTTGATGACTTAAGGAACTTTGTGCCTGCTTTAGTCGGGGTCCTGGGCAGGGATGGAAATGAATCCGCCACAACTTCACCGAAGGACTTTGATCTTATTTTTCACGATCCGTTTTCGCCAAACAGAGTTCCCCAGTTCTGGACAAAAGATATATTCGATGTCTACTTTCAATTGCTGAAGAAGAGATCCGGACTGGTCTTTACCTATAGTGTGGCTACTGCCGTGAGAGCCGGTCTATTGGAAGCCGGATTCTCGATCTTGCGCACAAGAGCTGTGGGGGCAAAGAGTGGTGGCACCGTGGCTTACCCAAAATCCAACTCCAGTCTGATTGATCTTTGCCGTGCCGAAGACCCTTCTCCGCTTTTCTTCTCTCTGGACGAAGAGGAGCTAGGTAGGCTCGGCACCAGGTCAGGGGTTCCTTACCGCGACCCGGACTTTTCCCGGGCACGAAATGAGATCCTCTGCCATCGTCAGGATGAACAAGATCAACTTTAGTCCATATGACAGAAGACCCCGGTCATCCCAGGGTCTTTAGCCGACTACAGAACTTCTCTTGTACATGCAATATCTGCAATAAACCGGACTGTGTCCCTTCGGTTTAAATGGAACATAGGTCAGCGTTTTGCAAGAGATGCAGACCACGGCGCTTACTGTTTTTCGTTTGGCGAATTTGGACTGGGTTCTTTTCAAGACCCGACAATTATGGCAGCGGCAAGGAGCGTATTGGAGCTGCTTGTCTTTGAAGAAACTCTGCTCTTCTTTACTGAACAAAAAACTGGCATCGCAGTCTTTGCACCTTATATATTTGTCCTGGAGGACTTCTTCTTTACTCTGGCTTTTTACTAAGGTCTTAGAAAGTTCCACGACCGTGTCCCCGGGGTCGTCTGGAGCTTTAGAGTCTAAGTACAATGACATCTTCGACACCTCTTGAATTTTGTGAGCGGTACTTCCTGCATTAGTGTCGTTCCCTGACCACTAAGGCCTGGTTAAGTGGAGATGAGAACAATTTCTGCATTATTTATCAGGGAAGTCAGGCAGTTTAGTAATTGGGAAGCGCCTGTTCGAACATCTCTTTTTGATCTTTCAGGTGTCCGTTTTTGTGCTCATCGTCTATTTTTACTTTGTACTTCTTCTCCACCTTATCTCTGACTTCGTCGCTGATGTTCTCGCAGCCGGTCAGATCTATTTGCTGAATACCTTCAACCGAAGCTAGCTCCGGTAGTATCTCTTCGGTTATCTGTTTGTTGAAAGAGAATCCCAAGCGCATGAAAGATCGGTTTTTTATCAACTTTCTGATATCGTCGTTGGTCAGTTGAATCCCTCCCATCTCCACGTAGTTCAAATTGGATGAAACTATATACGGTATTATCCTGTTTGTCAGGTTCAGATTTTTGAGTTTTATATTTACCAGGGAGCGGCACTTTTCCAGAAGGCGCTGTACGCCTGGCTCGGTAAGATTAGTACAGTAGGAGATCTCCAGGCGGTTTAGATGCGGTAGCTCTTCCAACAATCGCAAAGACCTGTCCGTTATCTTCGTGTTTGTCAGATCCAGTTTGCTCAGGGTCTTGAATTTGACCAGCTCTTCCACTCCCTCGTCGGTTAAATCGGAGCCTTCAAAAGATACTGCTTGTAAGCACCATCTTTGTTTGTCTTCTAAGAACTTCAATCCGGTTCCGTCCACAGGGCATTGTTTCAGGTAGATATTATGGGGAGTCTTCTTGTTCAAAGTTTTAAAGTCGGAATCTTTCAAAGTCAATAGATTGCCTCTCCATGCCAGGTCATAACCGGACTTCTTCTCCAGTACGAAAGGCTCCCCCTGATTTACCTTTTCTTCTATCACGTCATTCGCCAGTAAGTGGGGATATTCGTTTTCAACTATTTTCTTCTCCTTCTCCACTTTGCTCTCTTCTTCTTCCTGGGCGCTCTTTGGCTCCTGGGGCGGGAGAAGTATGAAATATACAAGGGCAATTACACTTGCTAAGAAGAGCAGGGACAGACCCGAGTACAGATATATATTCGATCTTTTCGGCTGTTCAAATTCTGAGAGATTGCCTGAATCGCCTGGAACTTTCTCCTCTGTCTCCATCGCTTCGAGCGCCTGGACCAGGGCGTCTATATCCTGGTATCTCTTTTCCGGGTCTTTGGCCAGGCAATTTTTAATCACCTCATCGATCTTAGTTCCGGTAGCTCTTTCATCTTCAACTTTTGGTATCGGTGCTCGGGCATGGAGGTCGAATGTCTCCACCAGGGTTTCACCGCGGAATGGAACATGACCGGTAAGCATTTCAAAGAGCAGGCAACCGAGGGCATAGATGTCGGATTTTATCGAACCGGGATTTCCTTTGATTATCTCCGGCGCCATATAAAGAGGGCTGCCTGCCGTGCTTTCATTCTGGGTGGCTATCTCCACCTGGCTCTTGCTCTGATCTACAGTGAGGGCTATATCCGCTGAGCCAACGTTTAAATAGGGTTTATCTATACAACTTCCTGCAGATAGAAATTTATTTTTGATGACTTCCAGTTTATGTGTTTGACTACGTATTTTCTTGCTCCATATTTCAATTAATGCACTTGCCAGAATTGTGCAGCGATCTAGACCAAAGCTGTTCCCATTAACAGGGTCATCCGCAA
>JAUIJG010000506.1 GCA_030431355.1 bacterium | reverse complement strand
CCGTCCGGGCTGAATGCCAGGGCGGCCGTATCGAAACCTTGAGCAACTTGTCCAATCATTCGCAAGTCGTCGGCCAACCATGCCGTCACAAATAGTCGCCGGAGTTTGGGAAGATCTGCGTCGTCAGGGCGGATCTTTTCATGGAGGTTCTGGAAGATCACCGGCACCATTCGAAACGTTGAACCATTGCCGATTCCGGTGGTGGCAAAGAGAAAAAGCTTCCCAGCACCGGACTCGGTTCTCTTTTAAGCTCCATGTCGGATGAAGCTGACGAACTGATCGAGAGTAAGAAGAAAGAAGAGAAGGCTGAGCCGGTTAATCCGCTTGACCTATTTTCCGGAGGAGGACCCGATTCGGATTCGGAATTCCAGACCCTGGATATCAGCAAAGGTCAGAAGGTAGAGTTTGGTAGAGGTGCGAAGAAAGAAGAAGAAGCCTCCTCCAAAGCTCTGGGAGATCTACTCAAATCCGGAGCCGGTTCGGGTAGCGAGAGCGGTATCAAGAGTCGAATGCCGGAAGCAACCAATCCCATCGCTTCCGCCGTGGATGATATGTTCCCGGATGACACCATGGGAGCCGGCATCGGAGGAGATTTCCCTAAATCAAGTCCCGAAGACGCTAAGAGTCCTGCGGCTACCAATGAAATTTCAGCAGCTGTCGATAAGTGGCTTGACTCAGTGGAAGATGGAGCCATGGGGTCTTCGGATAAAGGAGAGGCTTCACCCAAAGGGATCAGCGCGGCCGCAGCTAAGCTTTCGGAAGCATTGTCCGATGACGATGATGATGATGATTCTCAGCCGATGGCTTTTGGAAAGACTGATTCCAGTAAGATGAAAGCCAGACAGGCTGCCACCGCATCTACCTCCACATCCGATGCTCTGAGTCGTTTGTTGGAAGCGGCCAGCAACGCTCCGGAGAGCTCCAGTAAAAGTGGTGCTTATCAGCTATCTCCCAGTCAAGTAAACGAGATGATGCAGGATACTACCGATGGTTTCCCCGGTGGTGACCAGGACGGTAGCCTGTCTCAAGCGAGAGCTTTCGGAGATGCCAGTGCGATTGCCTCTTCTGGAGCTATGCCTGCCATGGGAAGTGCTTCTCAGAGTAAGGACAAGTACGGTACAGATGCGGTCAGCGCTCGTATTGCTGCCCTGAATGAGAAACTTGACCTCAACTCCAGTAAGCTCGATGACGTGGAATTGCCCAAGGGAATGGAGCCGACACCTTCTGTCTTTTCCGGTGGTCAGCGCAGAGATGCGGTAAATCGAATTCTGGAAGAGGCTAGCTCTCAGAGTGGTGTCATGCCCCAGGACGCGGCCGATACTAGTCATTATTCGATGGATGCGGCCGGCTCAGGAGTTCATTCCACGCCGAACATGGAAGAACCTGCGCCATATACAATGGAAAGCCTCGATAATTTGAGCGGCAATAGGCTGGCCCAGATGGCTGATATGGAAGCTAAGAATGCCAGAAGAAGCTCAAATAGGCTGAGGTCCAAGCAAGGAAGACGATTCAACTTCGATATCAAAACACCTATTTTGGTGGTGGCTGTTCTAGGTCTGGTCGGATTCCTCGGAATCAAGCAAGGATGGTTTGGAGCAGTTGGAACCCAAATTTCAGGGGTTCTGTCGAACCTGGGTAAAGGAGGCGATTCCAGTGAATCCAGCGCCGCTAGAGATGCTGAAGTGCTGGCCGAAGCAACCGAACTGGCTAGCAAGTGGCAGCTCTCCAAAGCCAAGGCGGTTCTGGAGTCATACAACACCGAGGTAGGTCTCACGCCTGAGATGGAGAGCAAGCTCGATGAAATTTACATAGGTATCGCCAAATATCAAGCTAAGCACAACAACAATGATGCGGCTATCAAAGAACTCAAGAAAGTTCCTAAGGATTCTTCTCATATCGATGAAGCTCTGAAGCTCATCAAGGAGTATTCCAGCAGCAAGTCCAGTAGTAAGAAGCGATCCAGGAAGAGGAGTCGCTCAAGGAGGAGGTAGGTAGGTTCGGGTCTCTCACATGAGAAGGAAGACCGAGGATTTGAAGTTTGTACCGAGTGATTTTGCATTATGAAGCTTTGCCTAGAATGTAACATTCATTTTTCCGAAGACAAGGACAAGTGCCCCAGCGATGGTGGCAAGTTGGTTTCGGTCGGCAATGACCCTCTGATAGGTAAGTTGATCGGTGACAAATATAGAGTCCTATGCCACGCCGGAAAAGGGTCGATGGCTGTCGTCTATAAAGTCATTCAGGAGTCGACAGGCCGGGAAATGGCTCTTAAGATGCTGCATCAGTTTTTGGGATCAAAAGAAGAGTCGGTTAAGCGTTTTCACCGGGAGGCAAAAGCGGTTAGCAGCCTCCATCACACCAACATCATAAGCCTCTTTGATTTTGGCTTGATGCCGGATGGACAGCCTTATATCGTCACCGAGTTTCTCGATGGTATCACTCTCGCCGAACTGATTCGAAAACGTGGACCTCTTACAGTTAAGGAAGCGCTCCCGCTGTTTAAACAGGTATGCGAGGGTGTGGCAGAAGCGCACAAAAATTGTGTCATCCACAGGGACCTTAAGCCGGACAATATTGTGCTTCAGGATGTGGATGTCAAAAAGCCTCCCAATGCCGGCGACTTGATCGGTCACAACTCCGTGAGAGTGGTCGATTTTGGTGTGGCTAAGATGTGGGGGGAAGCCGGCGGGCAGTCAGCATCTCTGACCTTAGAAGGTAAAGTTTGCGGTAGTCCAGCCTATATGAGTCCGGAGCAATGCAAAGGTGCCGATGTGGATATTCGCTCAGACATATACAGTCTCGGCGTTGTTTTCTCCGAAGTCTTGACCGGGCAGAGACCCTTTGCTGCTGATGATCTGATGGCGTTGATGCTAATGCATGTCAACAAAGAGGCACCATCTATAGGGGCAATGTCTCCTGATACCACTTTCCCTCCGGGTCTTAGTAACGTTATCATTAAAGCTTTGCAGAAGAGCCCGGATGACAGGCCGGACACAACAGAAGTTTTCTGGAAAGAGATTGAATCGGTCTGTGTGGGACGTCGGTCAAAGAATGCTGCCATCGAAGAGGAGAAGCCGGTTGAAGACTGGATACCTTTTAATGGTGCTTCCGCTATTGCAATGCCGAATCAGCCCAAGCAGAGCAAAGAATGGTCTATGAGCGACACTCAGGAAGCCATGAGCCGATTGGATCCTACTTTTGACTGGAACAGAAGCACCACCGAGATCTCTTCGGTGAAAAAGAAAAAGAAGCTTCCGATTAATCTCAGTCATCTCAAAGCAGCAGTTTATATTTCGGTGGTAATTCTCTCGATTACTTTTGTGGTCCAGCATTACACAGCCTGGAACGAATTACGCATTGCCGGTCAACTCTTTCAACAGGGCAATTTTGAAGGCTGTGTTCAGATTATGGAGAATGTCAAAAAGTCCACCGGTCTATCACCGGATAGCCAGAAGAAGCTGGATCAAGCCTACTTAAAT
>JAUIJG010000505.1 GCA_030431355.1 bacterium | reverse complement strand
TATCCTTCGATACCGGTAGTGCTTCACTCAGCCTGGCTTTGCTAGAAGCGCGGGAAGAGATTCAGGTGCTTCGCTCTCAAGAACTGGAGCCTGTTCCGCCGCCGCCGGGTAACAGGGGTGGCTCCCGTCAGGAAGGTGTCAGCAGGTTGATGCCTGCCATAGATGAGTTGCTTAAAATTGCGGATTGTCCGAAAGAAGAGTTGGACCTTCTGGTTGTCGGTATTGGTCCGGCTAGTTTTACCGGTATTCGCATTGGAGTGGTGACTGCCAGGAGTATTGCCCAGGCTCTGAATTTGCCGCTTATTGGAATAAACCGGTTTCAGGTTATAGAGCAGCACCTGGACAACACTAATGTCCCCGGTATCTCTGAAAATTCGGAAGGCAGTATTGGTGCCAGAGGTCTTATATTGGATGGGGGCCGAGGCAATCTCTTCGTCGGGCTTGAAAGGGGGCAATCTGCTGCCCACTATAAGGTGGAAGATTTTGTCGAGAAGGTTAGGGCTGAGAAAGCGCTCTTGCAGCTGAACTGGTTTGTGGAGCCATCGCTTTTGAGCTTGCCTTTGCTCTCAGAGCTGAATCCGAAATCCATTCCTGAGATTTCGGCTCTTGCCGTCTTGCAGGCCGAGATCGCCTATAAACAAATAATTTCTTGTAATCTAGGTCTTGATAAGTTCGCATTCGAAGGGGTAAACCCGTTATACTTACGCGGTGCATCTATCACAATGAAGAAAAATGCTAACAAAGCTTCGACCAATTGAAGTAAGAGGGCTGGAACTCAGCGATCTCGATTCCATTATGGAGATCGAGCCCCGGGCATACGGGAGTCATCACTGGTCCAGGCAGTCTTTTGTTAGCGAGCTTACCAATGCAAGTGGTCGTTACCTTGGTGCGTTTTGTGGAGAAGACAGTCATTTGCTTGGTTACACCGGGTACTGGCTCATCGGTGATGAAGCTCATATCACAACTCTTGCCGTTCATCCCGACTGCCGAAGGGAACGCATCGGGGAGAGACTCCTGGTCTCCAACGTTATTGATGCCAGAGAGAACGGAGCTTCCTGGTTGACACTTGAAGTGCGAGTCTCCAATGAAGCGGCTCAGCAATTGTATTTCAAGTACGGGTTTAGAAATCTGGGTGTGCGCCGCCGGTACTACCAGGACAATTCGGAAGATGCTCTGGTTTTGTGGACCGACAGAATCACAGATAGTGCGTTTGCCGAGCAATTCGCTTCCCGTTCTGCGGAAGTGGGATACGACCCACGAACGGTTCTCGATTGTTTGTTACCCGAGCCCCATGTGTTTGGAAATAATGAACACCAGTTCAGTAATCTGGCTAGCGCCTAGTTTTTTGAAAGATTTGAATTAATTGCAGGTAATTCTTACCGCATATCCATGCAGACTTGGCGAAAAAGGATCATAATCTGAAAGAATTGCGAGGGAGTGTTTGAATCGTTGCATCTTGTTCAAGAAAAACGATTAAGGCGTAAGAAGCGGAAATCGCTGCTGGGGCGATCAGTTCTGGTGCTCTCCAGTTTCGTTCTTCTTTTTGCCGTGGCGTTCGCGGTCTTCGAATTGCCTATCGCTTACCCGGCTAATCTATCCAATTTCGCCCAGACCAGAGCTATGGAGCTGGTGGCTGTGATGCCACCAACATGGCAGTCTAAAGTAGCAGAGTATTTACCCTCTCTTCCCAGTGAGCCACTGGATTACGAAGTTGCTAACTACACAGTGTTGGCACCAGTGGTCGTGGCGTTGGGTTATGCTCTCGGACCCCGACTAGTTCTGCTTGTTGTCGGAATGTACCTGGCGCTAGGTATTTTAGGTCCTTTCGGTCAGATCTTTCCTTTTGCCGATGGCGGTGGTCTCGACTATTATCTAAAGCCAGGATTTGGATATTTAATCGGTCTTTTGACCGCCGGCTGGGTCACAGCTCGCATAACAATAAACAAGCGTACTTCACTATCCCAGGCTGTCGGCATCATCGCCGGCCTACTTGCCCTTCATTTGATCGGAGCCCTCTATCTATTCGGAACCTATCTGTTTTTCTATCTAACAGAGGGGTCAAAATCCTATCTGGAGTGGCAGCCCTGGATATTCCAGTATGTTAGAAATCTTACTTGGAATAATCTGCCCTATGATGTTATCTTTTCCTTCTTCCTGGTGGGAGCTAGCTTCCCAATCAGATGGTTGGCAAAGACTCTAACCATTCCCTATGACTCGCCTAAAAATGGGCGAAGATCCGGTTATGAAGACAGGATGATTGAAGGCGCGGCTGAGGAAGCGGTTGAAGTAGTAGGTATAGGTTAGGTATGGACGTCAACAAAAAAGCTTTTCTCTCGGCTCTTGGTCTGGGAGCCGGACTGGGTGCATTCGCTTTCTATCTTGCCAGAAAGGAAGCGTACAATTATCAAATCGACTTCCTCTCGATCGATAAAACTCGCAGCTCCCAGGAAATTTTGCCGACAGACCTTGATCGCCGCCGCTCCGTGAAAATCTTGCATATCTCAGATTTGCATCTAGCCGGCAATGAAGAGAAAAAGAAGCTGTCCTTCTTGGATTATATGACCAGCCAGGAATATGATCTGATCTTTCTAACCGGCGATATTTTTGAGCATGATGAGGCGGTGAAATACGCACCATATTTGATAGCCAGACCTCCAAGGTTGGGAGCTTTTGCCGTTCTTGGGAATCATGATTATTACAGTTACAATATGACCAACAAAATTCTTGGTCGCATTTATAAACCGTTGCGTCATCCTGAGGACCATGCTCGGGATGTGGCTCCCCTGGTGGAAGCCCTTGAACACGTTGGATATAGAGTGCTCCGTGACGAGGTTGCCCATTTTAAATCCGAATCGCTATCAATTTTAGGTGTTGATTTTCCCACCGTTGAAGAGAACAAGCTCGATGAGCTGATGCAGGAGATTCCAGTGGGGCACCTCAGCCTTGCCTTGCTACATATGCCGGTCGAGCTGCAAAAGTATGTTAGTCGTGGGGTCGATGCGGTTTTTGGCGGTCACACCCACGGTGGGCAGGTCCGGTTGCCCGGGGTGGGAGCCTTGATCACAGACTCTGAATTGGCTAGAAAACATGCCAGCGGTTTGTTCAAGCGAGATAATACATATTTCCATATCTCCCAGGGGCTTGGTTCGGATCCGAAAACGAACTTTCGAGTTTTTTGCCCACCCAATGCCACAGTTTTGGAAATTGACTATGAAGCTGTTTATTCAACCACCGAGTTTGGTAGGTTGAAAGAGAAAGCAACCGCACGCCAGTAAAACCTACTTTATACTCAGTTTCACTTGCTTATTACTTTCAGTTTCCAGATCCTTATTCTTCAAATAGGAATAGGCTTTGCGATCGCCTTTTAAGTAGCTATCGAAGTAGGCGAGACTGGCAGATTTTACCCAACTAACCTGGGTCTTGTCTTTCTTTCGGTTTTTGAAACTTCTCTCGGTGATACCGCCGAAATTGTGATCTGCTCCT
>JAUIJG010000504.1 GCA_030431355.1 bacterium | reverse complement strand
CACCTCGCCCTGACCGACCAGCCTCTCGGTTAAAAGCCGACAAAACCAGGCAGCGGAGTCAGAAGCCGGAGTATCCTTTCTGTTAATAGAGGAATTAAAATCAAATTTGATTTTAGGATCACGCACCACTTCCGATACCTCGAAGCGATACAAACACTTGGAGGTGCAGGGTCCGCAGGTTGGCAGCGGTCCTTGATCTCGCTTGTGCAGTTCGATGAAGTCATCTCTCCACTGGCGCAGAACGTTAATATCAAGCTTTCTGTTTACTTCAGTTGGCTGGAAAGCCGGTCTGAGAAGATTGAGCCAGCGTAGATGTTGTTCTCTAACCTGGTCGTAAAACCAATAGTTCTCTTCCCCTTTTCTCTCGAAATATCGTTCGGTAGCCTGGGTTAGGACACACCATGTAATACCGGTGATGTTTCCAGACCTTGCTCGTCCACCTATGACCCTCTGTATTTCGTGAATGATCTGGGCTCTAAAATGAACCAGCTGGGTCAGGTCCTTCAAGGTCGAGAGCACATAGCGGTTGTAGACTTGCCTGAAGAGTGGGTCATCGGCCACGGGAATTGAAGTATCGAGAATTGCTGAATCACATCTATGTAGACAGAAATTACAACCAAGATGTCGGTCGAAGGTGGAGACGATATCAAGGCCTTTCATCGCGTTTCGAACGACTTGATCCGATTCTTCCGGAGTCTCCGGCGGTGGAACCTCTTTCGTCTTATCGAATACAATCTGCAAATGGAAAGGCTGCTCCATCTTCTCCGCATACACCAGGGCGCGCCCCTGGCCAAGCGCTGTTGCATGGCGCTTCTGAATATCATCAAGGTTCATGGCGCCACCCATGGAGTCACGGTCATCCACGGCAACAATTCGGTGCATCACCTTCAAGTTAGTATTCTTCAGAGCCTCAGGCGCTAGTTTGTTGGGAATCTGGTCGGCGATGATAAAGCCCTGACCGTAAGAACGAATCTCAGCCAACATGTTGGTGAAGAATTCCACAGCCTTACCGGCAGGGTTGGCCGAATCACCACTCTGGGCCGTGGGTACGTTCTTGAGAAGACGGTGAGCCTCTTCCACAAGCATTATATGCTGCAGGTTATCGTGGGGACCTTTGGCTTCCCTGTATTCGTACAGGAACACAAGAAGCATACCCATCAAAAACGACTTCTCACTGTCTTCTGATACCATCTTCAGCTCGATCACGGTAGGTCGCTGAAATAGAATCTCCGGCGGAATAGACCTTCTGGTATTGAGCATGGTTCCCTTACCACCGATCAGAAGTGAACCGATCCTGGCTTTTAGAGCGGCTTGAACGTCAGGACCGATCCTCTCCGAATATCCGAAGCTCTCAACGATGGGATCGATGATCTCATAGAGATCTTTCATGGTAGGGTAGATTTCCGGTGGACAGTCAGGGTCCCCGGGACTCACGCCAGGAGGAAGTCTTCTGTTGGTATTATTCACAAGGTCCCATCCGCGAACGTTAAAAATCTCGTTCAGGGCTTTTTCAAGAACCTGGGGCATGGGAGAATACATCTCGAAACTGGCGTTGAACACTGACTTCAAAGCATCCAGATGAGTTTGAACTTTTACTCCCGGCATTATCTCAAAAGGATTCAATCGGAAAGGTGATACAGTCTCGTCACCCAGAGAGAACGCCTGCCCGACACCTTTGAACTGTTCGGACATAAGCATCATGTGCCTGTATTCCGACTTAGCCGGCTCAATTACCATAAAAGGAATTTTGTACTTCCAGAGCTGACCGAGAAGATAAAAACAGGTGTTGGTTTTACCACCACCGGTAACACCGCAGACGATGGTGTGCTTCTGCAGGGCGTCGACATCGATAGAATAGAGGTTTCCAGTATCCATGCCTCGATCAATAATGTTTCCTACGGCGATGGTACGATCCGGATCCTTCGGAGGTACAGGAGCCAGAGAGAAGTCCGCTGATCTCTTAATCCTGAATCCCGGCATTTCCCGCTTGGGAAGATGAATAAATGCAGAAAGGTTCCTGGAACTCAAGGGAGTCAGGAATTTGTATTCGGTCAGCTCGTGAAATACTTCGTCCTCTCTCTTGTTTCTCAAAAGTCCGAACTGCTTCACATGGGGAGCAAGACCGACAACCTCGTGGGTTCTCAGAGGAGTCGGTCTGCTGGTCTCGTCGGTGTAAGTAGCTCGAAGCAGAGACTGTAAGCGAACAAAAACTGATCTATCGGAAGCGAAATAAAACACGCAGGTAAGCCAGTGACCAACCGCCGTACCCAGCTGAATATGCTTCAAATAAGCATCCTGAAGCTCCAGATAATACTTGATCCGCCTCTTTTTCTCCGGGTCTTCGTTCTCCTGAGCCCTCTGGATCTGGTCTACGATTATAAACTCTTCTTTGCTGACTTTATTATTCGGTATTGGAATGGCCAGGACCATATAGCCGAAATCCTGACCCTGCAAGCCCTGGGCCAGTCTTTCGATCTGCTCGGACTCCATGGTATCGCCGGCGGTGGACTTTAGAGCAGGCACGCCGGTAACAATTCCGGTGTACTTTGCCTGGGGAGCAATCATCTGTTTCAAAGTATCGCAATCAAAAGGCTCATCACAGATATCGACACCGTTGTAAACACTATGGAGGATGGAGCGAAGGCTGGTATAGGAGACCATGTTGACGTTCTCATCAGGACTATCGTCAAGCTCCTTGTCCCCGGGTACGGAAACCCCCATGTAATACTTGACACCTTCCCGATTGCCCAGGACTACGAAAGACATGTTCGCTTTCTGGCTGTGTAGCCCGGTGAGGGCATCCTCCATCAAATACATTCGCTTGGGAGGTTTACTTGGGTCCTGATCGTTTTGACCCTGGGGTTGCTGAGACTGTTGATTCTTCTCTCTTTCGATGTCCCAGGATCGCAAGACTCCATCTATTCTTACAAAAGTAAGATCCGGCAGCGGCCAACTCTCCAGCAAAGTCGGATCAAAGCTACGAGGTCCCAGTTCATCCAGGTCATAGCGCCTCAGATCGGCGATTTTCTCCTCCCAAATATTTCGATTATGAGGAGTCTGCTCCATTGACATAGAATGCGGTTCCCACCTTGTATTTCCGGTTTGCTTGCCTATCTAAATATACTAAAAAAAATGGCGAATATTCACCATATTTCATTATTCCCTGTCAAACAGGTCTTTGAAGCCTGAAGAGGCCTGAAGAAGCTTGAAACTTGACGTGTTATCAGCCTGAAAGAGAACAAATCAGATTCCGACCATCTTTTTGATTTTCGAAACCATCGACTCTTCCACCAGAGATAAAGACCAGTACCCGGTTATCTTCTCAAATTTGTGCTTACCCAACTCAGGCATGTCTTGCATGAGCCTGTTGGCAAAACTACCCTGGGCCACAACATCTGATCCTTTTTCCGGACCCACAACTCCTTCAAAAGAGGTGGGAAAGGGGTGCTGGCGACCATCTTTGACATCATATTGCTTCCAGAAAGCAATGCCCACCTGACC
>JAUIJG010000503.1 GCA_030431355.1 bacterium | reverse complement strand
GCCACCAGAAGAGACATAATCGATGTGGTGGGCGTACCAAAAGATGCGGCTAAAAAGATAGTGGACAAGAGACCTTTCCGCTCCCTGGAGGATCTTCTCTCAAAAGGAATCATAGACAGCTCCACCCTGGCAAGAATTGTCGAAAATGGAGCAGTGGTAAGCAATAACGAAAAGCCCCTCAATCAGAAAGCAGATCTGAACAGCCTGGACAGGGCAGCTCTTATCAAGCTGGGCATTCCCGGTGAGCAGGCAGAAAGGTTTATCCGGGTAAGACCTTTCGACAACTGGATGGAGCTCGAGAAATTCCTTACATTGGATGATGCTCAATGGAAAAATTTAAAAGAGAAAGCCAGCCTTTCTTGCGGCTCCTCCTAAATTGTATTCATGCGCTGTAGAGACTTTGAACGGACGGGACTATCTAAGAGCAATCTGAAATAGCAAGGAAATATCCAAAATGCAATTAGACCTTTCACCAGAGATTGTAAGAATCGCCCAGATAAGAGCCGAACAGCTCGGTCTTGAACTGGCAGACGAACTTGCCAGAGTAGCGTTTGAAGAGATGATCTTCAACCTTGATCCGGACCTGGGCTACCTTGTGGACCAGGAAGAGAGCCTTAACTCAGCGGATATTATGGCCAGCGCTCTCGGCTGCAATGATGTGGTGATCAATGAACACCGGGTGGATATTCGGGCATTGAACGACCAGGATGAGTTATTGGTACCAAGGGTGCTTTTAAATTCTCCGGCCCTCAATAATGGTACTTTCGCCGTAAGACTGGAAGACAACAAGACCGCTAGAATTGTGGGCTATGTCTCCGTTGGAGCCCTTATCTCTTCCACCGATTACACTGAAGATAGAAGTGCGACTATATTAAAAGTGGCACCAGATAATAATTTCGACCTGGCAAATATTCTTGAACAGATAACCAGGCGAGTGCAGATTCCGCTAACCAACGCAGTTAGCGTACTCCCTAACGGAGAAGAGCTGAAGAGTTTCTTCAACAACATTGAGGATATAACTCCCCAGAGAAGAAAACAGATTATCACCGCTATCTGTGCCCACGATGAAATTCGCAACTTCGTCAAAACTTTTCCTGTAGACTTGAGCCGGGGAACGATTTCGAAGGTTTTGCGTTCCGGATCCAGATGGAACAAAACCACCGAAGAGCTCTCCGTCTCGCTGTCAACTAAATACAGCAAGCTCACCAGGGATGATATCAAAAATACTCTTACCGAATTGGGCGAGACCTATGGCGGACAACCGGAGGCACCAGCTTTTGCTAAGGCAGCCAGAAGGAAGTTGACCATGGAGCAATTGGGTCGTAGTCTCGGTCAAGAAAAATTAGCTCGAATGAAATCTATCATTGACCAGGTTCTCGATGGGAAAACCGTTGCCGATGCTGTCAAAGAGAAAGTCAAAAACAGCTTCGCCGTTGATGTGGCAATAACCATCAAAAAGAACCGGGAAGCAGCGGGCTCTTTAATGGAATCCTTCGTGACAGCTTCCGCTGAAGAGATTGGAAAAGCTTTTCAACAACTGGCTGTCCAGCCGGCATACGCCACCCATAGCTCAAGCACCGATAATGGAGTTGATTCCATAAACGAAGCCCTGGAAATTCTGGAGTCCTGTAAGGCACTCGAAGAGTTGCAAGACTAGTAGCCTGAAATAGATGAGGAGAGAGATCCGGGGATAGATCCGGCCCTCTCTATCAAAATCGCTCGATTTATTTCCGGTTGAACAGGTTTTTCAGCTTCTCGCCGGCTGTAAGCTTGGGTCGATAGAACTCAGCTGTCCATCCGGGCTTACCGCTGGCAAGCGGATCTGAAAACTGGCTTGACCCTGCCATCTCCATTACGATGGAACAAACAGCCTTGTTACTCGCCCGGGCGGACTCTCCTTCCGTCTGTAATTCAGGCATCACATAGCCGGGTTTTTCTGACTCTTTTTGACCAAGAAAACGAGCATACTGATGGGAAACGCTGTTTCCTCTCCATTCGTGAGGGGGCATATTATGCTTGCGATCAAGCTTTTCAAAAACAGCTCTCTGGGTATCAAAATCCCAGGACAATACGTCATTTCCGGAGATCAATTTAACAAGGGTCTGCCGAATCACCGAATATGGTTGCGCGTTGAAGAGAGTGGAAGTCTCCAGATCATGGACGGCTATCGCCTCGTTGGATACGATCCCTTCCGGCTTGACCAGCGCCTCATAGACCACTTTGCCGTCCGCATCCATAACACAAACCGATAGGATAGTACTCTCTGGCGAGTTGTCGTCCGGACTGATGGTGGTCTCCTTGGTCGACACCACTATCCAGTTTTTCGAATCAGCCAGATATCTGGCCCACAAAATAGATCTATTTCGGTCGATGGGATTTGGATGGTTATCGAAGTCCTGATTACTGGGAGAGGTGCTTCCCTGCCTGGTTGTTGTTTTCATAGGAGAGTCCACGGTCTAGAGTACGAATTTGGAAAGTTCAATTCTAATTCCTATTTATGCTGTTCAAAATTAACACTTTACAATCTCCAAAAGTAATCTCCTGTTAATTAAGCCGAAGAATAAGCCTGGCCGATTTTCCAGAGAAGCAGAGAGGCAATTTAAACCTGAATAATTGTTGCGGTGAAATCGAAGAACAAGAGCCTGACTTACCATTGCCGGTCGGACAATGAACCGCATATCATCTGGGAGAAGCTATAATTCGAGACACCTAGAGAACTTGATATGCGGTCCACTCCACCCCCAGTATCAATTTGTCTGCCTGTCTTCAATGGAGAGGCTTACCTCACGGACGCTGTGAACAGCGTCCTTTCTCAGTCATACGCGGATTTTGAGCTTATTATCGTGGATGATCGTTCCGAGGACTCAAGCATGGAGTTGCTACAGGACATCATTAGGCGCACCGGCGACAGGAGAATCAGATTTTTTCAAAACGAAGAAAGGCTTGGTCTGTTCGCGAACTACAATCGCTGTCTTGAGTTTGCCAGGGGACAGTTCATAAAACCATTTGCCCAGGATGACCTTTTGCATCCCGAATATCTAGAAATCTGCCTCAAGCATTTTGAAAACAATCCGCAAGTAAATCTGGTGTCTGCAAGACGAAACTGGATAGACGAAAATGGAGATGATGCCACCGGCACTTATAAGTCTCCGTTTGGAGCCGATCTTGACCTATTCAAAAATATAGACGGTCAAGGCGGTTCAGTTGAGGGTAAACTGGTAGTTGCAAAATGCCTTGAAGAGATTATCAATTTCATTGGAGAACCGACCTGTGTGCTGTACAGGTCTTCGAATTTCCGCGTCGAAGACAGTTTCAGATTCGATGAGAATTTCCAGCATTTAGGAGACCTTGACCTCTGGCTAAGGGTCATACATCAAGGCAATATGGTGTTTGAAGACAGGACACTGTGCAGTTTTAGACGCCACCGGGGAAGCGCCACTTACAGGAACCTGGATAGCTTTGCCATAGCACCGGATTTGATGCTTTTATTCAAGAAAATATC
>JAUIJG010000502.1 GCA_030431355.1 bacterium | reverse complement strand
GCGGTGGCAAGGTTATCACAGTCGAGGAACAGCATCGAGTCTTATCGAGCCCTTCGGGACCTTACCGAACTATCGAGATCCGGTGACGAACATGCCACCACCGCGCTGGCTGCCACACTGGTGGCACTGACTTCAGGCGGAGAGGGACTGGTAAGTTTACAGGGACTTCAACATCGCGGAGAGCCAATATTGGCGCCGAATATTTCGAATCTCAGTGAGTCCGATAGGCGCTACATGAAGACAGCGATCATGGGGGAACTCGGACGTAATGTTCCATTGAGCCGAATAGAAAATGGAATCTCCCTGGGACAGATAAAGATAGATTCGATGCCTCTGGATTTGCGGATCTCCAAAAATTTGCCCAGGGAAGCGGTGCTGGCTCTGTCCACCGCATTCACTTCGGAGAATTCCTCTGAAGTTGATAAGGCCGGTATAGAATCTATTTTAAGATCTCAGGCTCACACCGATACCGGTGCCTACGCCATATTCCACGCCGCCAGGTCCGGCATGCTTCCACAAAACGAAAAGCTCGATCAGATGCTTGTGGAGGGTATTCAAGGCAGAAGGGGCGAGTATTTCTTAGATAGGTTGGAAGATGGCGCCAAAGAAGGCAACGAACATGACATAGATCTATTAGCCAAGACCATGGGACGGGATGACCTATCGCCCGGGAAGGTCAATAGAAGTTTCAATATTCTCAGGCAAGAAGCACGGGATGGAAACGCGGATCAGGTTTTAGAGTCTCTTCTAGAAACCCATGAACAGTACGGTGACAATGGGCAGATTTTGAACTGTCTTGGTGCTCTGGTGCAAGACGGAAGTCTCTCCGAGAGCCAGAACGAGACTGTCATGAATGTTTTGAGGGAGGGGATTCACTCCGAGGAGTCCACTACCCAGAAGAGCGCAGTCGAAGGATTCATGCGAATCTCTTCCCGGTGGACGGAATCCGATCTTCAAATCCTGGCTGACAACATCTGTCCCACCACCGCCGAAGGCTTGCAGGAGATTGGTGACAAGATAGATCCCAAGCATGCCGGACAGCTTGCTACTCTTCTAGAAGAGAGGATGCGGGGAGGTCAGTACGAGACCCCGACCGAGAAAGCCTCTGCCGCCACTGCTCTTGGTGCACTTGCTCCCCATGTCAGTGACACCGCTCCTGAAGCTTTGAAAGAGATGATCACGTCCACGGATCTTGAGAGCTTAGAAGACAAAGGCTCCCGGGATAAGTTGGTTATGGCAGGTGTTCAGTCGCTTATGGCTATCGCAGGCTCAAGGGCTGAAGGGGCCGACGAAGCATCCCAGGCGCTATTGTCGCCAGGGTGGAAGAGCACCGATTCAATGGATATCGGCGATGATTCCGTTCGCAAAGACCTGGTTGACTATGTTTCCGGAAAGATTACCCGGGAAGAGATGTCGGACAGCTCTAGACCGGCTACTTATAATAGCGGCTTTCCCCAGTCCATTCATAGCCTCTTCAGAGAAGAAGGGGTTGGTGCCAATGTGGTGGAAGGACTCGTTGAAAAGGCTAGAGATAACTACAGCGACGAAGATATCAGAAAGATTGTCTCCCGGGCTGATCTTTATAATGCGCTGCCACCACAAATGAGGACTGAGGTATTCTCAGAGCAATCTGGTCAGGAGACGCCACCACCTCAGCCCGAGCAGATTGACACGCTCACTGTTCTGGGCCAGATGGCGAATGGAAAGTTGGATACTTCAGACAATCGCATTTTGCTTGAGCCTATTGAGGATCAGGTGAGAGAGCATAGAAATGATAAGGCCAAAGAGAGAAGGGAGACCTCATTAGAGTATCGAACAAACGACCGGGAGACCGATGAGAGCTTGAGAGATCTCACCAAGCTAACTTCCAAAGGAGTCTCCACGTTCCAGCATTTTACCAGTATCTTTGGCGACGAGACCCTGACCAATTTCAACCGGGCTCAAATCTCCGGTTTACGTGAATACAGACTCGGGCTGGCGGAAGGAGAGGAGCTGTCCGGGGATATCCAGGAGCTTAACTTAGAGCACCAGATGCTCTCCGCCGCCATGGATAGTCAAAGATATGGTGAGCTAAGAAGGGAAGGCAACGAGACCGAAGCCGATAAACTTGCCATGGAGATGCTCAAAGACTATGGCAGAAGTCTGGCGACGATCTCACCCGATGCCTGGACCGACCTTGGTTTTGAGTCTCCCGGAGCGAGTAGCACCTCCCTGGCCGGTGCCACCGATGGAGAAACTGTCTGGCAGAGACTTAACCGGCAGGGTGACGGCGACTCGGGCGATACTCCCAGTATAATCTCGGGCACACCCCAGGGATTGGAAGACGCCCTCAAAGAGCTATCTATAAATAGAGACTCTGACAATCTAGACACGCCGACCAGACGTGCCCTGGCTCTGCAAGCCCTGGATGGTGACCGGGCAGTTATGAACGTGTCTATCGCTGCTGCCGAGCTGCAAACCCAGCTGCCTGACCTGCAACGTCTGGTTCAGGCTGGATTGAGCGGTACCCGTACGGAAACCTATGCCAGGGATGTTCGGGAGTCCGTCCAGAAGCTGGAGAAGCTTTACACGGACATGAACACTAAGGATCCGAGCACAGGATTGACTCCGACTGAAATGGCCAGGCAGCGAATGGAGCAGATGGAAAAGTCTCTTCCCGACCTGGCTCCTGAGATGCAGGGCGAAGTCCAGAAGCGGGTTGACGCCATGAAGCAGATGCTCGAATTCTTTGACAAAGACTCTCCCCAGGGCATGCAGATGCAACTCATGTTCGACCAGGTGGGCAGCAATGATTTTAATGCCTCGACTTTCGGCAACTGGCTCAAGACCGATGGTATCAAGACCCTCGGCGCCATAGGCGGAGCCGTGCTTGCCGCCGGTGCCATCACCCTGAGCTTCGGCACAGCCACCCCTCTGGTGATGGTGGCAGCAGCAGCGGCAGCAACCGCCGGTGGCATCATCGGCCATGAACTTACCGCCGAAGCCATGTATCAGCTCGGCACCGGGGAGAGAACCGGAGCTTTGATAATGCACTCCGGTTTCAGGGATGGTCTCACCATGGGAGAGGACGGTCAGGCCCGCAGGATGACCGTGGGAGAGTCCCTTGGCGAATATGGAAAACAGTTTGGATATGGTTTTGCCATCTCCCTTGCCACCCTTGGCGTAGGCTCTGTGTTTAAACAGGCGATCATTGGCATTCGCGGTGGTGCCTCCGGGGCATTAAGCGCTAATTCCCAGGGCTTTGCCCGGTTAGCCACAAGACTTTCTCAAGTTGAGCAGGCGGTGGAGAAAGCCGGTGGACAGGCTGTCATGAAACGCTGGGTCCAGCAGATGTCCAAAGAGTTCACCGACGAGCTGGTGGAAGAGGGTCTTGGACAGTCTGCCGAAATAGGCATGGAACACCTGCTTGGAAAAGTGAATCCCGCTCTTACTGTTTTAACCTCCGCGCTCATTGCCAATAGAAAGATGGGCGGCAAATTCGACATGCAGACAAAGCGCAACGGCAGC
>JAUIJG010000501.1 GCA_030431355.1 bacterium | reverse complement strand
GAAGGAAAGTCCGCTCGTTTTTTCAGCATGCTCACCGATGTTTCCCTGTCGGCCAACAATCCCTCCATCCTTCTTAATCCTCCCAACGACGATGAGTTTTTGCTCTCGGTGCTTGCCGGAGGCTCAACTTTTGGAACAGTAAAGATCCAGCCCATGCTCATGCTGGAAAGAGGAAGTGACGACAAACTCTCGGAGCTGAGACCGGTAAAAACTATTCCTTCCCACTTCTCTCCCGTTTACGAAGCCACCAGCGATGATTTCGCCCTGGTTTTCGGCCAGGAAGACGCGAGCGATCCGACCAATAATTATTTCAACATCGGAAAGCCTCTAAACATGGAGACCCCGGTCTGCGTCGATCTCAATCGTTTTGTGGAAAGGTCGAACGGTATTTTTGGAAAATCCGGAACCGGAAAGTCCTTTTTGACCCGTATTTTCTTGAGCGGGATGATGCACAAAGATATAGCTTCCATCCTGGTTTTCGACATGCATAACGAGTACGGCTGGCAAGCCATGTCGGAGAGCAAATCGGCTCCCCGGGTGAAAGGTTTGAAACAACTGTTCGGCCACAAAGTGGTCGTCTTCAGCCTCGACGCCGAATCATCCAAGGCGAGGGGGATTCCCGATGCCCATGAACTTCATATCGGCTACAACCAGATCGAAATAGAAGACCTTGATCTGCTTAAGGTAGAGCTGGCTCTTTCCGAGGCGACCCTGGAAAACGCCTATATAGCCAGGGAAAAGATGGGACAGGATTGGATATCAACCCTTCTCGATATGTCAGGGGAAGAGATAGAGGAATTCACCCAGATGTATAAAGGCCACCCCACAGCCTTGAAAACGCTGCAGAGAAGACTCAACACGGTGGTGCAAAAAACTTCCTATCTTAGACCCCGGGTAAATCACAATTATATTGATGAGATCCTCACCCATATTCAAGACGGCAAGCATGTGGTTCTCGAGTTCGGCAGACAGAATAATTTGCTTTCATACATGCTTGCCACCAATATCATAACCAGAAGAATACATGCCGACTATGTAAAACGCTCCGAGCTACACACCGCCGATCCGGAACACGTGGAGCCGCCACGGAAGCTGATGATAGTCATAGAAGAAGCCCACAGATTCCTCTCTCCGCAGGTGGCTCGTCAAACCATATTCGGTATCATCGCCCGGGAGATGCGCAAATACTTCGTGACGCTGTTAATCGTAGATCAAAGACCTTCCGGCATCGATCCCGAGGTTTTGAGCCAGATAGGTACCAGGGTTACGGCCCTGCTCAACGATGACAAAGATATAGACGCGGTTTTCACGGGAGTATCCGGCTCCCAGACTTTGCGCACAGTGCTGTCCCAGATGGATCCAAAACAACAAGCTCTTGTTCTTGGATATGCCGTACCGATGCCGGTCGTGATCAGAACCCGCTCCTTCGACACCGAGTTTTATCAGGCTGTCGGATCGGACTCATTCGAGAAATCCTCTTCGCCTGAATATGTAAAGGACAGAGCCAAGCAAGCCACTGAAGAGTTATTCGGTCCCGGCTAATTCGGGCAAAATACGTATTGAAAGACAAATTTCGATTGGCTAATCTAAAATGAGATATGGAATTTAATTTCAAAATTACTACCTGAGAGCATAAGGACCAAGTACGCCGCCCCCGATGCAGAATCCTTCATCCAAAACAAGCGAGAACAGCGAAGTTCAAGATAACTTCGTCGAAGCCAAAGAGCCAAGCGAATTGATTTTTTGCCTGCTCCTCGCATCCGCTTACCTTGGATTGGCCAAGTTTTGCTGGGGTCCGCTCTATATGATGCAGAACTGGAAGCTTTTGATAAATGTGGAAGGCTTCTTCATTACCGTGGCCCTGGTTGCAGTCCTGATCGGATTAAGACCTTACACGGCTCCTTCTTCCTTGCAGATAAGCAGCAAAGGATTCAAATATAGAGGACCATATTGGATCCAGAGAAAGACGGTCAACTGGGATCAAGTGGCAAAAGCCTACCTCTCCCCAGAGTTGATCCTCATTCTATATCGTCCCCAGCCGGAGCATAAGAAAGTCTGGCCCCTGGGAATTCTCTCCATCTATCTGGCAGATAGAGAACAGGTGGTGAAATCATTTTTGAAATATTGCCCGATCACTCCAGTTCTTATGAAGAGCCCGGCTCTTGTATCCTGGATCACTTTCGGGTTGATGCTCTTCTTCGTTATCGTATGGATCTTCTACCTGCTCACGCCTTGAGAAAGGCTTACAGGGTGTCAATCTCCATATGCCTTAGATAGTCGATAAGATTATCCATTTCCTTGTCGTTTATCACTTCTTTCGGCTGGGCAGGCATCGCGCCTGCTCCCTGACGCAGGAAGCTCTTGAGCTTCTCGTCGGTGGGGAAGTGTTCCTTCAGCTGATCCAGGGCCGGTCCCATTCCGGACTTGCCGCCGGGATGACAGGTGTTACAAGACCGAACGAAGATCTGCTTGCCGGAGAGATTGGTGGTCATCTCTTCGCTCTTCTTCAGCTTGTCTCGCTTTACTTGCTCTATTCGCTTCATTTCTTCGGACATGACACAACCACCAGTGGTTGCAATCACCAGAAAGAAGCACAACGCCAAACAGGCTATACGAGAGATACTCAATGTATATAGAACTCCTTGACAGCCAAGCTTTACCACAGTTTAACATGGTCGGTCCGGTAAAAGAAGAAAGTCCCATAATATCCGCAGGGTAAAGAATATAGCGTTTCGACACACCAAAATCCAACCTGTGTATATTATCTACTTAACATCATGTTTACTTGAAAAGAGTAAGGTAATGAAGGTGGTGCAGTGCCTTAGCAGCGCTGTAAAGTAGACTCTCAGATCCGGAGCTTTTCAAGCAGAACCTGACTAATTTCTCCGGCTCGTCAGTCAACTTTGAGGCGAAAGCCTTCTTCTCTTCTTAGTACTCACTTGGCGGTCTTGACACATATGACATCAAAAACAGAAAACATGGATCCAACTATCACTGACGGTGCTTCCGAAGAAGATCAACGCATTATTATCCGTGGCGGTAAACCGCTCAACGGTCAGGTCCGATTACACGGCGCCAAAAACGCGGTATTGAAGATGATGGCAGCAGCTTTGCTGGCCAAAGACACCACAGTGCTCAGAAACGTACCGAATCTTTCAGACGTGCATATGATGGCCAACGTCATACGCCACCTCGGTGCCAAAGTCACCATAAGTGGTTCCGAAGTAGAAATTGACGCCACCGAAGTCAACGAGTGGGAAGCACCATACGAGCTGGTCAGCAAGTTGAGAGCATCCTTCGTGGTGCTGGGACCATTGATGGCCAGATTCAGAGAAGCAAAAGTTTCATTGCCCGGCGGCTGCGCCATCGGCGAACGCAAAATCGACCTCCACGAAAGAGGTCTCAAACTAATGGGCGCGGACGTTCGTATCGATCATGGCTACGTGATCTCGTCTGCTAAAAAGCTCACCGGTACAACCATATACCTGGATAGACCATCCAACGGGGCC
>JAUIJG010000038.1 GCA_030431355.1 bacterium | reverse complement strand
CAATATTACCATCAGATACTTGAGCAGCTTCGGTTTGTTCTGGCGTCAAAAAGTGATTCCCACCACTGAGAAAATCAAAGTTTTTAGCGACCTTAAGAAGCTGCACGAACTGTCCATAAAACTTGCGCACTCCACCGAGCTGGGTGAGCTGCATCAAAGGAAAAGGGGTCAGGGAACAGATTTTGCCTCACTGAGAGAATACACGGTGGGTGACGACACCAAGGCGATCGACTGGAAAGCCACAGCTCGTCGAGACAGACCGGTGGTGAGAACCTATGAAGTGGAGCAGGAACAGAGACTTCTAATCCTGCTGGATGCCGGCAGAATGATGTGTTCTGACCTGGAAGGTTTGAAACGCTTTGACCACGCTCTCAACGCAGCGCTCTGCCTCGCCCTGACAGGTCTCACACACAACGATCAGGTGGGTCTGGGAATCTTTGCCGATAAACCTCTTTTATATCTTCCTCCGAAACGAGGAAAAAGCTACATGAAAAAGATCCTGGAATCGACCTTTGATGTGGAGCCGAAGATGGTGGAACCGGACTATGTAGGTATGCTCTCCTACTTCGCTTCCGCCCAAAAGGGCAGGGCACTGATAGTGGTGCTGACAGACTTGACCGACCCAATCGGATCACATTATCTGCTCTCCGGACTGGCAAGCCTGCGAGGTAAACATCTACCTTTCTGCGTCACTCTCAAAGACAGACAGATAACCCAGGTGGCAAATACCACCTTGAGGAACCCGGAAGAAGAGACACAGAAAGACAAGGTTCTTACCTCTCTTTATCAGAGAGCGATAGCAACGGATCTTTTGTCCCAGAGAGAGCTGGCTCTCTCTGTTTTACAAAGAAGAGGCTGCTTGATCCTCGACTGTCCGCCCCAGGAGCTGTCCGATCGACTGGTGGATTCATACCTGGATGTAAAAACCAGAGGGCGGCTCTAGACCGGAATTAGTTCTGCCAGAAGCGGTAAATACCGCTATACAAGTCCGTGATCGCAAGCATATTTAACCAGCTGGGTTCGACTCTTCATCTTAAGCTTCTTTCTCATCCTTGAAGCATGCAACTCAACGGTGGATGCGGTAAGGAACAACCTGCCTGCAATCTCTTTGTTGGAAAGACCTGAAGCGATCAGGCGCAGCACTTCCAACTCCCTCTTCGATAAGTGAGGAGCATCAACCTTGGCATCAATTTTCTGAGATCTAACCGGACTACTGGACGCCTTATCAACGTCTTGCCTGCTATCGACATTGCGGAATGTGCTTGCGTGATAAAGCTGGTCTTTCACCTTCTGATGCTCCAGACACAACTCGATGGCTCCGGCAGCGTGCCTGGCAGCGACACGGATCAACTCCATCTCATTGCTGGTCCACTCGCGGTTATCACCTTCCTGAATAATTATTAGTACTCCGAACATGACCCCTCTGCAGACCAGAGGCGCACCAGCAAGACTATTGATTCCGGCGTTCAGCATGCTGCTCACATCAGCTCCCGAAATAGTGCTGCCATGACGAAGGGCTGTCACATCCGAAAGGGAGAGCGGACCTGCCCTGAAAAGACTGATCACCGACTCAGGGAAACCCGATGTGCGCCCCAAGCCTAAAGGCGAGATGCTGGGATCGGAATATTCATGTGACACCACCATTGATGTCGGCTCACTTTTCACGAATAAACAACGAGAAGCATTTAGACACTGCCCAAGATTGTCCACAAGCAACTGCAAAACAATGTTGAGATCAAGAGAAGAATGGAGCCTGGTGGCTACTTGCTGTACCAGACGATCCCAGTAGAGTTGTTTCACAGAAGCTTCCGCGGCCAGATTCCCTACGGCAAGTTTCTTAAGCAATCGAACGAAATCCCAGCGCTTGTCGTTGGAAGGCAATAGAGCTGCGCAAACATGCTCCGGACTCTCAACGGAGAAAGATGTACAGACGATGTAGAAGTCGCCGTACAAGTTTGGCAAATAAGCTTTGCACCAAACCAGAGGATTTCTAGAACCGACTTTCTCAACAGTGCTCTCCACAAGGGCAACGAGATTTGCCGGAGAGACTGAATCTTCAGCACTAAGAGCCTGTTCCACTGCCTTGTTGGCTCGCACTATACGCTTGGTTCTCGTATCGATCAAAAAAACCGGATAGCTGAACTGGTCAAATAACCATTCTTGAAATTCACCAAATTCGCCACCGGAAGACCGTCTCACTCGATTCAAAAGGGTGGCGCTCAGCAATTTAAGGAACTTGAGCAGATTGTCATACGGTTCATCTTTATCGGAAAACTGGGACTGGAGCTGGAGAAGGATAAGTCCTTTCAAATTCTGATGCTCAACTACCGGAAAAAGAAGTAGTTCGCCGGATTGGTCTGGGAATAACGCCTCTATCTGTCCGGCAAAATCCCTGGTTATTTCTGAGGTATCAATAGCCTCCCCGTCCATCAGACGCTTGGCAAACCGGGACGATCGCTTAAGCTCCAGTTTTTGCAAACTCCCGGAAAGATCGCTGACTCCTTCCAGGCATATCAACTTCTTAGAGTGCCTTGCCTCCTGGCACTCACTACCCTGGATATCCCGAGACTCGAGAAAGATAGCCGCATGTTCTATGGAAGATTGAACGGCTAGAAGTTTGCTAAGACGATGGAGCACTTCAAGACCGACTCCGGTCAGGCTGCTGTCGAGAACTTCTTCTAGCCGAATAAGCAAGCCTAAAAAGTCCTGATCACCTGTGTGAAGCGCGTAACTTTCCTTTTTTCGAGAAGAGACCAATGCCAGATACCATAGAAACGCTTATTACCAAGATACTTTATTCAGGTGAACACGCTTACCCTAAACAGGTCAGGCTCTGCTTCTCGGCAATCAAAGATAAAGTTGAAGCAACACGCTATTGCCATGCCCGGCAATGTTTTTCAGCCGGGGGCAAAAATGCCAATAAGTAGAGGAATTGTGGAATTTCATCATTATTAAGCATAATTAATGCAGCGGCAAAACACCGGCACCCTTGACAGGCGCCGCCAGCCCGCTATATACGAGCATTTACAGAGCTTTCAAAGCCGGAAAAAGTATTATAGAATTAATATTGGAACCCGATACCGATTTTTTTAATATTAAACCTGAAAAGTGCGCAATTTAAGACGGCAATTTGGAAAGAAATTTGTTGAGACAGCCAAAAAGTGTCCAACTCTGGTTGCCGACATCCAAAAAATCAGGGAAGACGGAGTCAAGATCAGGCTGGTGAATGGACCCTGTAGAGCCTACTATGACCGCAGCAAGAGAACAATCTACATAGGCAAATGGTGTCCGCGAAATTACAAACTGATCAGTATCGCCCATGAGTTTGTTCACGCACTGGTGAGACCCACCATGGACCCAGTGCCGGGAGAGACTGGAAGACAAGAGTTTATAGACCGTTGCCTGGACGAAGAGACCGAAGCCATCGTCCACGAAATCTTGATCGTCAAAGAGCTAATAAAAGCCGGCGTGAAGATACAGCCGAAAGAGCTGGAATGGCTCCGGAGATATCGACGGGGTGGGCGCAAAGCGATTAAAAAAGCGCTTGAAAAGACAATTACTTCAACCACCGGGGAAGACTATCCCGAATACTATGGCAGCTGGTATGACGAGATCGTACCGCCGGAAAAACGATTACCCTGAGCGTCAGGAGAAGGCTACTTCCGGGTTAGAAGCTCTGGAATCTTGCTCCACGGAGTAGGGCTCTGATGTGAGGCTGCAGGCATGGGGAACCATTCTTCGTACTTCCTCGGCGACGTTCTCAGCATCAGCCATACCGGCATGGAGATGGATTGTCTGAAAGTCCATTTTCACGATAGTGCCATCGTTAGCTATTACCTGCCTCTTATAAATGAGGTTTTTAGCCTGTTTGATAATCTCGTTCGGATTTTTGATGATGGCGCGACTATGGGTGTGGGGCAAGAGGTTGCCACGACTGTCATAAGCCCGATCCACCCAGGCTTCCATGGCCACTCTAATTCCCGCTCTCTCACCGGCAGTCAAGATTGAGCTGGTGGCCGGTCCGATAAGTACCAACCAGGGGTCAATCTCATGAATCGCTTTGGCGACTATGGATGCGATACGAACATCCTGGGACATTTGCCGATACAAAAATCCATGGGGACGCACCTGGGTAATTTCAAATCCGAGGGTGCGAGCCATTCCAGAAAGAGCACCTAGCTGATAAAGAACCGAGGCTCTAAGCTCTGCGGTGGTGAGATGGATCTCGCGACGTCCAAAACCTGCAAGATCCGGGTATCCAACATGAGCCCCAAGAGAAAGTCCATAATAGCGGACCATTTCCAGGGCTTCCTCGATAAGAACCGGGTCACCGGCATGGGCACCGCAAGCGATGTTGGCCGAAGTGACATAGGGCAAAACATCTGCTTCGCCATCTATGCGGTAACGGCCGAATCCCTCACCCAAGTTTGTGTTGATATCCAGACCGTAGGGTAAGTAGACTTTAGCGGTGGGTCCTGCCTGACTGGGAGGGTTTGAACCGCCAGTGCTTCTGTGACTACGACCTTTCTGTCTCGAGCGACGCATATGGATTCTCCACAAAAATTAGACTTTCGGAACCAGAATCTCGGGGATAAGAACAGCTGAGGTCTGCTGCTGAGTCTCACGCCTGGCGAAACCTGAACCGACAATAAACTTGAAATTCTACCAAGATCTGCAGAAAAAGCGGAAAAACTAGACCAAACACTATGTACAGATGAAAACAAAAGCTTACAATATAAGATATATTTCAGCTTGAACCCGATAACCGATGAAATCCTGGCAGCAAATTCTAAAATCCCATATTCACGGCGTACCGGCCGGACTCCTCTATCTAACGTCGCTGACGACGTTTTTGTTAGTTTTGGTTGCTTCTTTTCATTGTCCGGAAGCCTGTGCCCAGAAATATGGAAGACCTGTTATCGCAGAGAATCCGAACCTTTTAAAACAACAGGCCTTCGACTGCTATCTCGCCGGTGAGTTTGAAGACGCCGCTAACTTATACAAAAAAGCCATCGAAGCGGGCTCCAAAGAGTATGGAAAGAATTCCAGTTTCGTGGCGGATTTATGCTACGAGCTTGGAACCATGAGCCTGGAAGAAGGCAATTTCATAAGAGCAGAACGCTATCTACCCCAGGCTGTAAGAATGAAGCCCAATAGTGTTCAGGCGAGAGTCAAATTAGCAGACCTCTATCTGATGCAAGATAAATTGGATGAGGCGATGGGGCAGATAGGCACAGCCTTAAAGAGAAATCCTGGCTCTGTGGAAGCCCAGAGAGAACTGGTCAAATTGATGATGGCCAGAGCGAAAAACACCAATGAAAATTCCGAAGCGGCAAATTTGGCTTGTACCTGGGAATCTTTCCAGTTGAAGAATTTCAGCAATAATCTTGTAAAAAGCACAAACAACCTCATTGCCCAGTGGAGAAAGCAGCTCAACAGCAACTCCAAACGAATTCCTACCTTGAGCATCGCCATGAGCACTCCATCAAGCAGTGCAACTCCGGCTCCCACACCAAAGAAGATAAGACCACCCCAGGATTCAGGCAAGAGCAAAGCGCATTCACCTTCCAAGCCGGTCACCAAAAAAGCAGCGGCCAAGAAGCCCACCGAGACAAGACCAAGGCCGAAACCGAAAAAGACAAATCCGCCGGTGGCCCGGGTCAGCAAACCAAAATCAACACCTGCAAAAGTTTCGAAGCCGGTGGTGGCAAAAACCAGCCCACGACCTAAACGAAGTAACGGTCTGGTACCACCACCACCACCGATGGTTCCGGCACCAGCCTACAACGCGCCACCACCATCAACCATAAAACTTGAGGCAAAAGCGCAGCTCAAGAAACCAAAGAAAGAGAAGAAGAAAGAGCCGCCGAAGAAGACGAAACCGAAACCCAAGGTTCCAGACGAACCCGACTTTATCCTCGACTGGGCTTCCAAAAAGAACTAAAAACCCTGGAGTTAGAGAGCCCTGAGGAAGCTGATCCGCTAAAGGCCTTTGCTAGCAGCACTCTTCTTGTTTAAGCGCTTAGCTCCGACAGATCTTGTAGAGCGGGTCTGACTTCTTCTTCCCGGTTTAATCTCCGGCAATCGCTTGAGCTGCTCCTTAGTAAGTACGGATCGGATGCCTAGAAAGTCATTAACCATTATGTCGTCGGCCTGGCTTCTAAGGGAATTGTAGCTGGCCTGCTGATCTAATATCTGTTTCTTAGTGGCACCAGGATCAAAAAGCATTTCCTTTAATCTGCTTCTCTTCGCCCTCAGGTCCTTGTTGACTCGACGAGCACGCACAGAATTCTCTTGCCTCATCTGTTGTATTTTGGATTTCTGTTCATCGCTGAGGTTTAGCACATCCAGGCGAATAGGCTTTCTTCCAAACCACTGCCGGCCCCCTTGCATGGAGCCACGTCTGCCTCGACCGCTCGCTCCGGGTCCGGGCCCGGGCCGCCTGGGTCGGCTCTCCGGCCCCAGATTCATTCCTGGCTGCTGACCTCCCCGCTGACGCATCTGCTGTATAAACTGCCGGCGTTCATCTCTAGACATGCCTTGCAGTCTCTCTTTCAGTCTCTGCTGTTGCTCCGGGGGGAGATTCTGGAATCTTCTCCTCATGCCTCCACCGCGCATACCATCGCCACCAGGACCACCAGGGACGCCACCATCATCAGGCATATACTTTTGAAAACGTTGAGACATCGGACCCCGGGGTGGACCGGACTCACTCTGCATCAAATTTGATTCCCCCACGCCGGTGCCACCGGGTCCATCTTGCGCAGATGCCACTGGTGAAGCCAGTCCCATAGCAAACAAACTGAAAGCCAGGGCAGCCCATCGATATTTCTTCCATCTAGAGCTTGATAGCATAAAGTCCATCCTCGTCGGTTCCAATGCCCATTTGAGAAAACAGTCCATCAGGTTCATCGCCTTCATAAGCTACCACTGCCTCATTAGAATGCAACTCGTCTTGAGAGATCTGATTCTTTGCATAGGAACCAGAAACAGCCGTCGAGGCACTTTGAGGAATGTTGGCCACCATGTTTGTTGATTCAGGCTTGGTCTGAACAGCGGTCTCCACAGGTCTCTTTTTATCAACGGCGACAACTGGAGCCGGTGTCTGGCTGTCGGAGGAAGCCACCACCGAAGGTGTCGCCTTCGCCATCTTCGAATTCATGTCAGAGTTTATGCCAGAATCTTTGTTAGCTTCTTGTTTCCCCGATTCCTTTTCAGCGACAATCTCCTTATCTTGGACGACGGATTCGCCGGGTTCCGACAACTCTGCCACTCTCTCGTCGATGTTATCACCAGGTTTATCAGCACTTCTAGAGATCTCAGAGTTAGCCGGATTTTTAGTCTCCTTAGTGACCAAAACTGAGTTCGAATCATTTCCACCGAGCAAGTGGGGAAGAGAAACAGCCAAAGCCACTAGACAAGCAGCAGCCGCCGCCACGTAAGCAAAGGTGAAATTCTTCCGCGGTGCCTTGTTAATCGAGACAATTTTAGACTCTTCCACAGAATTTTTAGAAGGTTCAAACACAACTGCTGCCAAATCATCGGCAAAATCTTTTCGCAACTCTTGCCGTGGAATAGACTTGAGCAGACTTGATACGGAGCTTATCTCCGCCAGCGCGGTGCTACAACCCGAACACTCGCCCAGGTGGCTTTGAATCAACTCCCGCTCTTCGCCGGATAGCTCATTATCGTGGAAGCTATCGAGAAGCTCTCTTGCTTTATCGCAATCTATGTCTTTGTGTCCGCTCATTTTCCTATTACCTGAGTTTCAATTTCTGATTACCTGACGAGTAGTAAGGCTGAAGGTGTTCCTTCAATTTCATCCTGCCATAATGAAGCCTTGATCGCACCGTGCCGACGCTGGCTCCTGTAATATCCGCTATATCTTTGTAAGAGAATCCTTCTATGTCATGCAAGATCAGGACAGCTCGCTGGTTTTCAGGCAAGCGAGTGAGGCAATCCTGAACGATCCTTGACTCTTCTTCCATATCCAAGAGCTTGCCGGGATCCGGTCTGTCGTCTGCAAACTGCTGAACGGTGCCACCACCATCTTCTCCATCTTCAGAAGAGAGGGTCGACATGGGATTAAACGAAAAGAATTTGAATCCTCGCTTTTTCTTTCTGCTTCTCAATCTGTCCACGGACTGATTGTGGGAAATTCGAAACAACCATGCGGCAAAAGTCGACTGATTTCGAAATTTGTCCATGCTTTGATGCATTTTTACGAAAGTGTCCTGCACAACTTCCTCAGCCTCTTCCCTGTTGCCAAGCATGCGGTACGCCGCGTTATAAATTCGACTTTGGTATCGGCGCACCAAGGACTTGAACAAACTCTTATCCTTAGACTGTCGAAACTTCTCGACAAGGGCCTCATCATTAAGGTCCAATTTCATCTCCAACCCTTGCGGTTTGGTTACACTGTCTTAGACGATAAATTCCAGGAATGAGTTCAATGAAAAACAGGTTATTAACTATTTTTAATCAAACCCCGCAACTATCGAGCAATGTAGCAGCTGAGTTCTACGTTGACAACATTGTGCACCTTACGGCATTGATTGTAACTGTGGGTTTCTACAGTACTACATTTTTAGCAGGCGCCGAAGCGCTGGCGAGCCCAACCAATACTAAATCTGCCGCGGTGAACGCTTCTAAGAAGAAAGTGGAAGACCTTCCAAATTTCCACCAGGTTCATCCTTTCCTATACAGAAGTGGTGAGCCCACAGAAGCCGGATTGAACAAGCTGAAAGAGATGGGAGTAAAAACCGTAATCGACTTACGAGCCCCGACCAAACCGGCGAAACAAGAAGCCAAGTACTGCGAATCGATAGGGCTGAAGTACATGAACATGCCCATGAGCGACAAAGCGCCGACCAAGAAGCAGGTTTCGACCCTGCTCGAAACTATCGACGCAGCCAAGAAAACCGGAGAGCCGGTCATAGTCCACTGCCAGCATGGATCCGACAGGACCGGATGCATGATAGGAATTTGGCGTGTACAGCGTGACGGCTGGGATTTCGACAAGACCTACAAAGAGATGCGCAAATATTGGTTTGGTCCAAAATACACACTGCTTAGAAACGCAGTTAAAGAGAGGGCTTCAAATTAATTGCCCTGAGGCACCATCTTTATCTTCTGTTGAATCTCAAGCATCTTTTTGCCGGCAAGTTTAGACCAGGGGTAGTACTTTTTGATCTCCTTCAAAGTGCTCAAAGCCCTGGGATAATTCATAAACTTGTCGGCCAGCTTGTATTGATACCAGAGCGCCTGCCAATTGGACGGCTCGGCGAACAAGGCTTTCTCAATATATTTCTGCATCTCTGCCAGTCGACCTGCCCGATATAGATGAATGGCGTAGTCCACGTTCACCTGGGGATCCTGGGGAGCGAGAAGCAATGCCTGGTTTATTGTTTGCCCGGACTCAACCACCTGGCCGTGGTCACTATATAGAAGACTCCAATCGGCAAGTATTCGACCGCGAACATCTGAGGCACCACATTCGAGGGCAAGATTCTGGGCTTTAATGAAGTACTCGTAAGAGGATTTAGTATGCTCAGGTCTAGAGAGATCCTTTGCCATCATTCGTCTCAGATTACCTAACCTTCCCCAGAGAATAGCCTGACTGCGTACATCTTTATTGCTCGTTGCAACCAGCAAAGCTTTCTGGTAAGAATCCTCGGCAGCGCGATAATCCCTGTGAATAACCAGCTTATCATCGCCTGTAATCAGTGCCCGGGTAATCTGCTCTTTGATTTTAACAACAGGGTTGGAAGCCAGAAGAAGTCTCTGGAACTTGTAGTCCATTATCAGGACATAGTTTTTCAAAAATGGATTGCCGAGTATGCCGATACTGTCGCTTTTGAAAAATCCGCCCTTCTCTTCAACAACTTTTCCATCGGAGGTGCTTGTTGCAGATGCACCGGATTTAGAACCAGGTGCCTCATTGAAGAACGTGAAATTCACTTTGCGAGCCACTTGCCGCCCAAACTGGACAGATCCGACTACAACACTACCCAGCTTCAGTTTCGAGCCATCCAGACCAGTGCCTTCGGTAGAATAGCTAGCCTGACCGGCCCCACTACCCAGTTGCTTCCGTGCCACCGTTCTAGGCAAATTGTTGAAAGCTGCACCGGTATCAATAAGAACAGGCAACTTCTGGCGACCATCCAGTGTGATATTCACCACAGGAGCGTTAGGTTGCAAAAATGGGACGGAGTCAGCACTGGCCGGACGCTTGAAAGTATCCTGGTCATAGAAAGTAATTACCGACGTTCCATAATCAATGCGTACCACAAACTTTTTGATCAAATTGGTTCCGATTATTCCAGCCAGGGGTCGGCCTAACTGTTGGGACTGATAGGCAAGACTCGTTATGCGAGCTTCTAGATCATTGAGAATGAGCTTGTCCATCTCAAATCGCTTCAAGGAGGTCATGTCAACGCCGACCTTTCCGGCAAGCGAAGTAACTTTCTGTTTTCCTTGTTTAGCGAGAAAATGTTCTGCCGCTACCCGTCTATCTATTATGGTATCGGAAGCTCCGGTATCGAACAGGAAGGTCAGCTCTTCACCGCCGTTTATTCTCGCTTTCACGAGAATTTCATTCTGGACGAAGGAAAAACGCACGTTGACGGGGTTGGACAGCCTTATCTTTCCAGCCGATTGTGGTCTATCGAACAAAGATTCTGAAACAGACTCACTCAACATCACGCTGCTGATGGACAGCTCCGAGGCAAGTCGACCATTGATATATCTGGTCTGCTTAAAGGGAAACATTGTGCCACCGCTTGGTCTGTACTGAGAATACTCAACGGTAACTGTTCGCTTATTTTCCTGGCTCACGCCTCTGGTCTCGTATTTGATACCAACTATCAAATAATTTCTTCTATCAATAAAAAGAGTGCAGTCACGATCGTCTTTATTAGTGACTAAAACGGAGTAGACCGGAACCTGGCGAAATGTTGTTTTGCCCAGCAGGGTAAATTTGAACTGATTCTCTTTGCCCCAGTAGGTTAGCAGGTCCGGTTGACACTCATTGTCATCATTGAGTTGAGCGAGACGCACCGGATTTAGATCAGAGACAGTATTGCTGACCGAACGCCAGCCGGAGAGTCCGTTAAATGCCAGGACTCTCTTGATCGGTGTTCCTGCTGCCTGGGCAGGAGGCGCCTCCAGATCGACTCGCCAGCGTTTCCCTTTGCGAAACTTACGATACGCGTAGAAAACTTTCTGCCCCGCACCATTAGGAGGGATCAACTTTCCATAAATCTGGGCGTTTTTAGAAAGGGCAGAAAGAGCCTCCTCTCCACCATAGGCCTCCAGACACTTATCTATCACCTCGCCAAGATTAAGCACCACGCCACCGGCGGAAGGATCGCTCTCATCAGAATTGAGATTCAAGTCATTGCTTGCAGATGGGGCGGAAGTGCCTGTCGTGCCATCAGAACCATCGGGAGTTGCCGGTTCAGTAGAACCGCCGGACTCTTTCTCAGAGCCGTCTCCCACCAACTCGGACATCTGTTTTTCCTGGTCCGCGTTTCCGATAGAAGATATAGCAGGCTCGTTCTCCTGGGCCAGGGCAAATGGCAGCGGTGCCCAAACAAGACCCAGGGTCAGAGCAAGACTGCAACAAATTTTGGGAAAGTATTTCACTTACTGCTTACTGCGCTTTTACTCAAAGGACTATCGATGGGTGATCCGGTTCCGGTCAAAACAAGCTCATCCATTTCCTGGCGAAGTTTATGCGTTTTGAGAACCTGCACAATCAAATCTTCCACCTGGCTCAGAGCAACCTGATTCGGTCCGTCACTCTTAGCTGACTGAGGTTCCGGATGAACCTCCATAAACATTCCGTCAATGCCTACGGCAGCCGCAGCTCGAGCTAGATGCGGAACATATTGCCTTTGCCCGGAAGAGACGCTTCCTCCCCCTCCTGGCAGTTGAACCGAATGGGTTGCATCAAAAACAACCGGATAACCGGTCTCTTTCATTATCGGCAATGAGCGCATATCAACCACAAGGTTATTATAACCAAATGAGGTACCACGCTCTGTAAGGAGAATATTTTCGTTTCCGGAGTCTGACACTTTCTTAACCGCGTGGACCATGTCCTGGGGAGCGACAAACTGGCCTTTCTTAATGTTCACCGCGGCTCCTGTCTTGGCGGCAGCCACCAGCAGATCAGTCTGTCGGCATAAGAATGCGGGAATTTGCAAAATATCTAAAACACCACCGGCAGCAGCGCATTGCTCTGGATCATGAACATCGCTGAGGATCTCCACACCCAATTGCCTCTTCACATCCCCGAGCATCTCCAGACCTTTTTCCAGCCCCGGACCTCGGTAAGAATTGACCGATGTTCGGTTTGCTTTGTCAAAAGAAGACTTGAAGACAAGGGAAAATCCATGCTTCTTAGCCAGAGACTTCAACTCTTTTGCAGTGTTGATAGTGATATCCCAACTCTCGATTACGCATGGTCCAGCGATAATCAGAAAGGGATGATTCGGTCCCACTTTTATAGAACCTGCTTGCACTCCCATTAGCAACTCCTCCGGCTTCGATAATATGGATCGATCTGTGTCAATATACTAATACTCTATTGCAGTTTAATAATGATAACCGTTGAAGATTTAGAAATCTCAATTCAGTCCAGGGGGGAAGAAACGCTGCTACGGCTCCTCGTCAAACCGGGGGCAAGCCGGGAGGCGGTCCTGGATGTATTCGAGGACAGGCTGAGGGTTTCTTTGAAGGAACGAGCCCTGGAAGGCCGAGCCAATCAAGCCCTGGTGAGCTTCCTTGCCAAATTACTGAAGCTCAGTAAATCGTCTGTAACTTTATTAAAAGGGGAACGCTCCAGACAAAAACTGGTCAAAGTTCCCCTGGCAAAATCAGAAGTGGTGCGGTTAATAATCGACTCGACCAGAGAAAAACCAAAAGGGTAACGGGTCTTGAAATCAAGACGGTCACATTAGTGACAACCTGCCATCTTCGGCTATTAGCCGTTATTGATGTGGCGTACCAGTCGATAAACGGTATGACCCGATCGCTGACTAACCGGCATAACCAGCCCTTCTTTAATCGCCTGGGCCAGCATCGGTCGCAGGACTCTGATTCGCTTGATCTTTCTAGGTCCTCCGGCCATCTCCGGAAGCGTCATTCCAAGCGGATTTTTATCCAACAACTTAATCACTTTGTTGTCGGTCTTCTCTTCGCTGGTAGCCTGGACCGGCTTCCTCTTGACGGGACTGCGCTTAACCATTCCCCGCATCTGCTCTACATTCTTATCTTTGCTGGACGACTCCGCCATCGACAACATCTACCTCGCTCAGAACAAGCTCCGAAACCTGGTTATCAAAACCCGACTCCCAATACCTTGATAGGATACCGCACTCTTCATAAGGTCATCTTCCGTAATTTTTCGGCAATTCGGCAATTCATTCTAAGATTAGTAAATGATGCCGAGTACTCCTAGGACAAATGCCATATTTAATTGATATATTCCGAAGAATCAACAAATCAAATCTAAATCGACGGCATCCAAAAATAAAAGATTTAGTTTAGCCCGTCCCTTTCTACACCATAGGTCCTCCCTTGAGCGTTGGTTCTTTCGTTTTCGTACTCCATAGCCATCTGCCCTTCTACAGAAAAGCAGGTATGTGGCCATTCGGGGAAGAGAGCGTCTATGAATGCATGGCGGAAACCTATGTCCCGCTCCTGAACGCCATCAGTGATCTGGAAGCGGAAGGCATCAAGGCTAATTTGACCCTGGGCATCACCCCCATTCTTGCAGAACAGCTGAGCGATGAGCATATGAAAGAAGGTTTCATCGCCTACTGCAAACGCAGAGTAGAAGCGGCAAAAATGGATGAGGCGAGATTCAATCCGCGAGGTGAATCCCCCAACGCAGAGATGATGCACTTATCTCGTTTCTACCAGGACTGGTATGCGAAGGCGTCTGACTCCTTCGAGAACCGATGGTCCCGAGACATCATCGGAGCCCTGAGAGATTTCCAGAATAGGGGTCTCATAGAGATCACCACCTCCTGTGCCACCCATTGCCTCTCTCCCCTACTGCAAGAAGATAGCTCTCTGGCCCTTCAGTTCCAGGCCGGATTGAACAACTACAAGAAACATTTCGGCACCGTCCCCAGAGGATTCTGGCTGCCTGAATGCGCCTATCGCCCGGCGGAAGGGGAAAGAAAAGGTATAGGACATTATCTCAATTCGGCTGGTGTCAAATATTTCTTCACCGAATCCTTCGTTGTCAAAGGCGGAGAGACCATAGAGCTTCGCAAAGTTTTCGGTCCTTACGGCTCCATCGATTACGAACCGGCTCCGGAGAGACCGGAAACTGGTTATGACACTTTCGAGGCTTTCTGGCTAAAAGATTACCCGATAGCGGTGATGGGTCGCCATGAAGAAGCAGGATACCAGGTCTGGTCCCAGGACCATGGCTACCCGGGTGACGGAAACTACAGAGAATTCCACAAGAAAGACGACCGTTCCGGCTTGAATTACTGGAAGCTTACCTCCAAAGAGACCAGTCTCGGGGATAAGCATCTATACAGCCCGGAAATAGCAAGCGAAAGAATCAAAGAGAACTCGGACCACTATGTGGGTCTCATACAAAAGCACCTGCACAACCACTTCAGGAAGACAGGCAATCCCGGCTTGATGGTGGTGGCATTCGACACTGAATTGTTCGGACACTGGTGGTTCGAAGGAGTTGATTTCATCAAACAGGTAATCTCCAAACTGAACAAATACACGAAGATAGGAGTTGTTCAAGCAAGCGACTATCTTGAAAAGAATGAACCGAGTCACGTTATGGAGTTGCCTCCTTCGTCCTGGGGCTCCGGCGGTGAGTGGGAAGTCTGGCTGAACGGAGAGACAGAGTGGATGTGGGAACATATTCATAAAGCGGAAAGCGACTTCAATGAAGCCCTCAAAAAACACGGAAATGAGAGCGAAGAAAAATCGAGAGTATTGAAACAGGCAGCCAGAGAACTGCTTCTTGTCCAATCCAGTGACTGGCCGTTCCTGGTCACCACCGGTCAAGCCAAGCAGTACGCGATTGACAGATTCAATAAACACCTGGAGAAGTTCAATACACTGCTTGAGATGCTGGAAAAGAACGAAATATCTATAGAAAGCCTGGAAGAGATCGAAGCAGTGGACAACTGCTTCCCAGAGCTAAACCCTCTGGAAATAGCCGTCAAATCAGATCCAGAAAAGTTTGCAGCCGGCACTAAATAAGGTGCCTTAAGTTAGACGCCCCTTAGAATAAGGAAACCCACAGATTTGGCCATAGACTTAAACAAACCGAAAACGGAGATCAATACAAAAGTGGCAAGGACAAAAATTGTCGCGACAATTGGTCCGGCTTGCCGAGACCTTCCGACTCTTGAAAAATTAATTGAGGAAGGTATGGATGTGGCAAGAATCAATTGCTCCCATGCAGAACATGATTTCATCCGCTCGCTGGTAAAGGATCTTCGCCTTTTGAGCACCAACCTGAACCAGGCAGTCGGAATTTTGCTCGATCTTTCCGGCCCTAAAATCAGAACAGGGAAGCTCAAAAACAATGAAGCCGTTGAGCTTGTTAAGGGCGAGACCTTCACTCTGACCAACAGAAAGATAGAAGGCGACAAGAGTATCGTCTACACAAAATACGAAGACCTGCCCAGAGAAGTCTCCACCGGAGACACTATTCTTCTCGATGACGGATTGATCGAACTGAGAGTCTTAGAAGCCGATGGTGTTGACGCCAAATGCGAAATCATTTCCGGCGGCATATTAAAGAACAATCAGGGAATCAACATTCCAGGGGTACGCCTTTCAATTCCCGCTCTGACACAAAAGGACAGAGAGGATCTCAAAGTAGGTCTGGAATGCGAAGTTGATTTCGTTGCCTTGAGCTTTGTCCGAGATAAGCAAGACATACTGGATCTGAGAGAAGCCATTGGAGACCACTGGCCACCACCGGTGGTAATCGCCAAACTGGAAAAGCCAGAAGCGATGGAAAGCCTGGACGATATTCTTGATGTCACCGACGGTGTCATGATCGCCAGAGGAGATCTGGGTGTGGAGATGCCGCCGGAAGCCGTTCCGCCTGCACAGAAGCTGATCACAAGGAAAGCAAACGCCAAAGGGAAACCGGTAATTACCGCCACCCAAATGCTTGATTCGATGATCAACAACCCCAGACCGACAAGAGCGGAAGCATCCGATGTGGCAAACGCCATACTCGACGGAACCGATGCGGTGATGCTGTCCGAGGAGACCGCCACAGGGAGCTATCCTGTTAGAGCCGTGCAGATGATGGAGAGAATCGCCCATTCCACCGAAGCAAGCCTTGATACCAAGGAGCTTAGAGAACACGACGTTCAATCAACCGCTTACGCCATTGCCCACGCAGCATGCGAGATGGCAGTGGATACCGGAGCGAAGCTAATCGCTACTTTCACAAAAAGTGGTTCTACAGCGAGACTTATATCTCAGCTCAGACCGCACGCTCCAGTGATCGCACTCACCCAGCACATTCATGTGTATAACCAACTCACGCTTCTCTGGGGCACCACACCTCTGATGCTAACCGAGGTCAGTGATTCGATCTCCACCCTGAGCATGGTAGAGCAGATTCTCCTAAGTAAAAACCTGGTGGCACCCAAGGACAACATCGTCATCACCGGCGGCTTGCCGATAGCAGCCAGAGGTCCGGCAAACTTCGTCAAATTGTCGACCATAACCCCAAGGCTCCCCACCAGCGACTGGGAACTCCGCGGTTTTTAGAACGACAAAAACTCAATCGCCCGATTCTTGGAAAGAATCCGCTGCCTCACAAGATCCTGCGTGAACAACATATCCGCAGACAGAGTCATTATTCAACATATACTTTTCTCGGGTAACCTTCGTGCCGAGAAGGTTCTCCATCATGAATGGCTCAAGGGCGCAAACCTGGCGAAACTTGCTGGCTACGTCATGGAGCGCGCAGTGCCTCTGGAAGATGAAGTAATTGCCATCCTCCAGCTCTTTCCACTCGGTCATATAGCCGTCTTCGGAGAAGATCTTCGAAACTTCTTTCACCCTCTCCGGCAAACTTAAGCCTTCCACCCGGGGTCCCAGACGTTCCAATCGCTTCTTATTTCTAACTTTCAACAATTCCAACACACCTGCGGCCCCGGAATGCTCCTGGACAGCCTCAAGCAGATCGAGGGCGAGGGTCTGGTATCCGGCCGGGAAAAGGGATTCTCCTTTCTGACTGAGACTATAGCGGTAACTGGGTCTTCCCCTGGATTGACGCACTATTTGAGAATCCACGAGCCCATCCTTCTGGAGCGTGGCGAGATGACGTCGAACAGCCATGGCTGTTATTTTCAGATGATCACAGAGGTCGCTTACCGACAGCTCCCCTTCTTTTTTGAGGAGAAATAGGATGGTGTCTTGTGTTGTACCAGGCTCTTCACCAAGGCGGTGCGTGATCATTTGTAACAACCCTGCTTTTAGTTCAACTCAAATAACTCTAATAAAAGGAAGAAAACGGGCTTGCCTCGAATCGCAAGAATATTCGCCCTCCCAGCCTGATCTTTCAATAATTACCGATCCTGGACTAAGTATAACTTCCCATTACTTTATGCCAAAAAATCGCTGCAGGGTCTCAAACTCAACCTGGTCAACCCACCGCAAGTTCAACTATTGGAAAGGTTTGTTAAATTGAGGTGACCCTATAGGATATTTTTGATACTATTATATCTGTAAAAGCCATGAATGCAAAGCTTCAGAAACTTTAAGGTCGTTCCCAAGAGAAAGACAAGAAAAAAGAGTACGATCCTTATTTATGCAGATTGGATATGCCAAACGCTTTTCGCGGGACCCTCAACGGGGTCAGATCCTCACAAAAGCGCAAAGGCACGGAAAGAAGTCAAATAAAAGGCAATCAAATGAGTGAACATAAGCCCCTTCTAGAAATCAAAGACCTCCACGTAGAGGTTGAAGGAAAAGAGATCCTCAAAGGAGTGAACCTTGAGATCAACGCCGGAGAAGCCCATGCCTTAATGGGTCGAAATGGATCCGGCAAATCCACACTCTCCTATGCTCTCATGGGTCATCCTAAATATAAGGTGACCAGAGGCACGATGAGATACAAAGGGCAAGAGATTAACGACCTTGCCACCGATGAGCGCGCCCGCCTCGGTCTCACCCTTGCTTTTCAATATCCTGTAGCAATTCCGGGAGTATCGGTCTCGAACTTCCTGAGAGCCTCCGTCAAAGCCGTTCGGGGCCAGGAGATTCCGGTCAAAGAATTCCGCAAAGAACTTAAGGTAGTAATGGAAAAGCTCGGAGTGCCGAAGCAGTTCCTCTCAAGATATGTCAATGATGGTTTCTCCGGCGGAGAGAAGAAACGCCTGGAGATAATGCAACTGACTCTGCTTAAACCCCAAATGGCAATCCTCGATGAAACCGATTCTGGTCTCGACATCGACGCCTTAAAAACCGTTTCTGAAGGAGTAAATTCTCTGGTATCAGATCAATCCGCAATCCTTCTGATCACTCACTACCAGCGAATTCTCAATTATGTCAAACCAGACCACGTGCATGTCTTCCACGACGGCAAAATTGTGGTATCAGGTGGTCCGGAACTCTCTCACAAGCTTGAAGAGCATGGCTACGACTGGGTAACCCAGGAGTTGGCGTCCACAACCACAGCCTAACTCCATCATCCTCGCAAGGAGGCAACTATGTCTGCCGAAACAGCTTTTGACAAAAAAATAGACGATATCGGAAAAGATTATCAGTACGGATTCCACGACAAAGAAGACTATGTATTCAAGTCCGGTCGCGGTCTCACAGAAGAGATTGTCGTTCAAATTTCTAAAATGAAAAATGAGCCCGAGTGGATGCTCAAGTTCAGATTGAAAGCCCTGGATATTTTCAACAAGAAGCCGATGCCCACCTGGGGTAACACAAAACTCCTCAACGATATCGACTTCGACAATATCCACTATTACATCAAACCCTCCGAAAAAGGGGAGAAGAACTGGGACGAAGTTCCGGACAACATCAAAAACACATTTGATCGCCTGGGCATTCCTGAAGCGGAAAGAAAGTTCCTTGCCGGCGTGACTGCGCAGTATGAGTCGGAAGTTGTTTATCACTCGATTCGAGAAGACCTCGAAAAACAAGGAGTGGTATTCCTAGACATGGACTCTGGACTGAGAGAGCATGAAGAGATAGTCAAACAGCATTTCGCCTCGGTTATTCCTGCTGCCGACAACAAGTTTTCCGCACTGAACTCAGCGGTTTGGTCCGGCGGTAGCTTCGTCTGGGTGCCCAAAGGAGTAAGAGTAGAAATACCTCTCCAGGCCTACTTCAGAATTAACGCAGAAAATATGGGTCAATTCGAAAGAACTCTGATAATCGCAGAACCAGGAAGCTTTGTT
>JAUIJG010000037.1 GCA_030431355.1 bacterium | reverse complement strand
GACCGCCGCAGGATATCTCCTTCTTTGAGGAGTTTTGCTCCCAGGTAAGCGGCTATGAGAATGCTCATTTCTCTCAGTGGAGCAACATAATAAACCGGCGAGGATTTCAATACATAGAGAACAATGAGATAGCTTATGGGGCTGAGGGCGGAGACTCCTACAACGTTTGATCGGTTTTCTCGCCATTCCCTGGAGATTTGTTCTTTTTTGGAGAGTGCATAAGGGAGAAGTAAAAGACCGATACCGCCGGTGGCCATATAATCGAGCAAGACCGGAGAGACTCCGGCATCGGCGACGGCATACTTGTCCCACAGAGTATAAGCCGCAATGCAGATACCTGTAGCCAGTCCATAGACTATGGGCTTTTTAGGTGTCTCTGGTGCCAGGAGCTTTGCTCCGCCGCTTATTACCACCACCCCGAAAACAATCAGAAAAATGCCGACCAGAGCCAGGATGCTCGGCTCTTCGTGCAGGAAAAAGATGGCGCCAGTGGTGGCAAGTAGCGGGCCGGTACCTCTAGCAACCGGGTAAACAACCGAGTAATCTCCTATTTTGTATGCTGCCTGTAAGCAGATAAAATAGACCAGGTGAAGAAAGGTAGTTCCAAGGAGAGCAACTATTTGTGTTTCGCCGAAAACCGGTTTTTCCGTGAGAAGAACATATAGCGCCAGGGGGGCGTACATCGGCAATATTAAGGCTGAAGTAAGCCATATGAAGCTGTTGCCGTCCAGGGCTTTTTTGGCCATAAGATTCCAGCTGGCATGGATGAATGCCGAACCTAGTATTAATGCTAGTGCAAGAGCTGACAAGTTTGTCTCGACCTCAGGGCATTGCCAATCTAACTGATCCACCGGATTGAGACCTGAATTTAGAACGTTTGATGTCTAAACTATTTTTAGAGTTCTGTTTCTTTTCAAAAAGAAACTATAAGTAATAGTAAAGTGTGTGATTTTGAGAGAGGCAGAGATTCCTCCACTTCTCTCGAAAGCAGTACCGGGTTATGGAAACTACGGTCAGGAGTTGACCCGGGGGATTTCTTCTTCCCAGTGCGCTTTCTTAAACAGCTTTCCGTTTAGAAAAATCTTTCGGGTAAACCTTACTCTGAAGCTATGCTTGTCCGAATCTATGTCGATTCGTGTGGACAGGCGAACGGTTCTTCTGCTGGACCTGATGCGCGTCCACATATGCCCCCGGTAGCCTGATTTTGCTGGATCTTTGTCATTGACTGTCCAAACGCTTGTTCCAGAAACCGTGAACCCTCTTCTTTTGATGCGATAGGCCGAGTTTGTCTCATGGTGAAAAGCTGTCTGACCGGTGAGCAGATCTTTTACAGTGTACTTTCTCAACTCAGGTTTGCCACCCTGGATTTCCAAGTATTCACCATCCAAACTTTCCGGTTTCTCTTTCACCGCGGCGAAGGGGGGAACCGGTTCTCCTGGCTCCGACACCGGTAGGCTTATCCAGGTGGCGGCACATCCCACATCCAGATAGGTGGTCATTTTGTAAGGGGAAGGCCATGCCAGTGGAAATTGAGCGTTTCCGACCGCCAGCCTTATGCGATGACCGGGTTTAAAAGTCCAGGTGGTGAAGTGCAAGTCCAGCTCGATCTCATATTTTGCTTCTTCGTCCAGGTCGGTAGGTTTTGCTCTTCCTGAGATATGTCTGCCATTTAAGATTGCTCCGGTAATCAGGCTGACTCTGCCGTCCGGATGAACGTCTTCCAGGCGGACGGTCCAGTTAGCTCGCCTGGCTCCGGCTGATACTTTCAGAGCAGCTCTGGCAATGCCTGTTATTACTAGAGGTGTTTTCAGGGGTGGTGAGTCAAAAGTCAGGCTTCTGCCATCGTCGGTGCTCATATCACCGGTGGTATCACCCCACCACAGCCCGCTATCCACTCCGGAGCTGGCAAGATAGGCTAGCGGTAGGCTCTTTTCGCCTCTGGCAGTCTTGCGGAGCTTACCGTTGGCTGAGGGATAGAGCTTTGTCTCTTCTGGTTTCTCACCCCCCTGGCTGGGCCAGGAAATCTTTCTCCAGGAGCCAGGAATCAAGGACAGAGACGGGTCCGGTTCATGACCGTCTCGCTGGAACACAACCAGGTGCTTGGGAGCGGACATCTCTTCACCTATTCCGTTCTCCAGTCCCTTCAGGTAGTGTTCAAACCAGCGAATCGCTTCGTCTTGCCACTCATGCTGCGGTCCGATGTCCCCATCAGGGCAAGAATGATCCCAGGGACCTATCTCTGCCTTGACTGGTGCGGAGCCGTTTTCCAAAATGCGGACCACGGTGTCTCTGTAGCCGTCCATCAGTCCGCCGATTAAGTAAGCAGGAATTGTCAGCCTCCGATAGTCCGAAGAGAGAGACTTTCGGGACCAGAATTCGCCGTCTGTTTGCTCCTTCAGGTAGCGAAAGAGCCATGGGCGCTTGTTGAAGCGGTTCTTGAAGTAAGGCTGGTCCAGGCGATAATGGGGTGTCTTGGGAAGACCATTCTCATGGTTGATGTAGAGGTGGTAGGGATCCACATGCAACACACCGTCGATATAGTGCAAGTCGTCTTTGTAAAGGTCATCGGAAGCGTGCATAGCCAGAATTGCTTTTAGCTCTGAAGAACCTTCCATGGCTACCTGGATGGAGTTGAAGCCGCTCCAGGAAACCCCAAACATGCCTACATTGCCGTTTGCTTTTGGCAGTTGCGCCGCTTGCCTGATTACTTCAAGAGCATCCTGTATCTCCTGGTCGGAATATTCGCGGTCGGGAAGAGCACCGGAGGAGCTTCCCGTGCCTCTGATATCCACTTTGAGCACTATGAAACCATGGCGGGCAAAGTAGGCATAGGCGGGATAATCTAGAAGGAAAAACGTGTCGTCTTTTCGATAGGGCAATATCTCCAATAGAACAGGGAACTGTTCATTCTTTTGCTTTCTCACGGGGATATATACTGTGCCACCAATTATGGTGTTATCCCGCATCTTGAATTGAATGTCGCTTCTTTTGAATCTGTAACTGTTGGTTGAGAGTACAGGTCTCTGGGGGTCGGTTCGCTTATTCATAAGGAACCCTCCGGAGGTAGAGAATTTCTTCGAAACTATCTGGTCTAAATTGGTTTGATAGAAATAAGTTGGTTGATGGGAAATCTTCCCGAGGGCACTAAGAAACCTGGGACGACAGTATGTATGTCTTCCCGTTTCTTCTACCTCTCTGGGCTTAAACTAGGAGTATTTAGTTTTGAAGACTCTTTGACTGAAGTATGTGTTCTTGTTTAGGACCAAAACTAACCTATCCAAGCTTCCTTCCTGGCTTCAAAGCTTGATATCTTCTAAAATGACTGGACTTTATTCGTAGAGGGGACAGGATTGGTCTTCTGGGTTCCGCGGGAGAAACCTGCCGAGGTCGGTAGGCGTTTAATCTTGGCTTGTTATATTGACAGCTGCGCTAAGGTCGCTAGCCGCTCTCTTGAAAAGCTGAAAGCCTTGATTCATAGGGCTTGTGATATTTGTTTCTATCAGTTCAGTAAAGGCACTATCGGTACTTTGAAGATATTTCCCTTGCTCTTATCAGGATCTGATCTCTAGGGTCGAGGTGTATATGCATAACCTCATCCATGTGAATCCGTATCAGATAACCGACTAGCCTCTCTAGTTCTAGCTTTAAAAACTTCCAGGCACTCATTCGAGTTCCCGGGAGGAGACTATCGTTATTTGCTCTACGGCAAACATCGGCTTGGGGTTGGCATATCGTCAACCATCAATACTACCGAAAGGAACACGACATGGCAGACAAAAAGACCCCGACTCCCGGCTCCGCTGACAAGAACGCCGCTGACGCGACCCGCCAGACCCGCACGGACAAGATCCTTGCGATGGCTGGCGACGAGGTGAGCACCGTTCACGGCAACGCTGCCGAGAAGGCTGTTTCTGCGACCGCGTCCCTCAGCGTTTCGGAATCCGTCGGCGGCAAGACCGTCACGGATGGTGCCAAGGCGACCGTCGCCCTGGAGACCACCCACTCCGAGAGCTGATCGCGGCAGCAAGTTTGTCGTAACTGCTCCTCCCTAAGCGAAGGCAATAGCTAACGGAGGCGACTCTATCTAGAGTCTACGACTGGTCTCTGGGGTCCCGCCTTCGGACCCCGGAGATTCTTTCCTTTCACTCTCTCTTTCTTAATCCCTTTTGACACTGGAGAAATTCACGATGGCCAAGACCAAAGCTGACAAATCGCGCGAAGAACGCACCGGCAAAGTTCTCTCCCTGGCGACCGACGAAGCACAGACCGTGCACGGCAACGCCTCCGCCAAGTCGGTTTCCGTGACCGCATCCCTTTCCGTTTCGGAGAGCGCGGGCGAGAAGACCGTCACCGATGGCGCCAAGGCGACCGTCGCCCTGGAGACCACTCACGAGGAGTCCTGATTCGCTCAGGTTCTCTGACTGATGGCAAGTTTTTCAGGCGTCAATCCCGGTGTATAACCTGAGGTTTCACCACCCTGGTTTAATACGCGGATTGACGCTTCACCTAGAGAGTTCGGCTCTCGGCCATCGAAGTTCCCTCCGGGACTTCGATGGTTTTTTCTTTTGACCGGAATATACTATAAAAAATAATAGAAAGCGAATTTAAAGAAAACACCGAAAGCCAGCTTCACTGAGAAAGCTGACTTCCGGTGTTGAAAAGTAAGAGCACTGGGGGGCAAGGATTACCCTGCCTTACCCAGGCTCTTGCGCTGTCTTACTGCAGCACGGGGTCGGTGGGGTCGTGGAGACTCCAGCCGCCCTGTCCATCCAGAAGGAGGACGCGGTCGTGATACTGCAGCAGGCTCTTGCGGTGACCGACGCTGATGTACGTGGTGCCGCTCTCCTGCAGACGCTGGTAGATATGCTCTTCGTTCTCGTCGTCGAGAGCACTGGAGGCTTCGTCGACGATGGCATACTTGGGCTCCGCCAGAAGCAGGCGAGCCATGGCCACACGCTGCTGTTCGCCGCCGGAGAGGACTTCGTCCCACTTCAGTTCGGCGTCGAGACCACCTTCGGCCTCGAAGCGTTCGACCAGGTTGCCCAGGTTGACCTCCTCCAGAACCGCAAGGATTTCCTCGTCGGTGGCGGTGGAGTTGGCGTCCGGGTAGACGATCTGCCAGCGGAGCGAGCCGATGGGCAGGTAAGCCTTCTGAGGCATGAACATCATGTCCTCCAGGTCCGGCGTGGAGACCAAACCGTCACCGGAACGCCAGAGACCGGCGATACCGCGGAGGAGCGAGCTCTTGCCCGAGCCGGAGGGACCCATGACCAGGATGCTTTCGCCCGGATTGATTTGCAGGCTGAGGTCCCGGATGAGGGTGTGCACGTAGTTCGGCGTCATCAGCGTCATGTGGTCGACGTCGATGACTTCGCCTTCGGCGCGATCGATCCGCGGACGACCCGGCATGTCGGTCGGGTCCGGCTTCTCCAGCTCCTCTTCGAAGAGCACCAGTCGTTTGATGTTGGCAGCGAAGGCCGAGATCGATTCGAACTGGCTGATGAAGAGCGACATGGCAGCAAGAACCTGGTTGAAGGCGGAGTTCGCCTGCTGGATCTCGCCGAAGGATGCCTGACCCGCGAAGTAGAGCGGAGCCACGATGGCGATCGGCAGGATGACAACCAGGTAGTCGTAGCCCTGGGAGAAGAAGCCCAGGTTACGCTGCCAGCGGATGAGGAAGTTGTAGTTCGCGATGGCGCCCCGGAGGCGATGCAGAAGACCTTCGGTCTCCATCTCCTCGCCCCGGAAGAAGGCGATCGGTTCGGCGTTGTTGCGGACATGCACCGACTGGTAGCGGAAGTTCGCTTCCAGCTCTTCCTGACGGAAGCGCAGACCGATGAGACGCTTGCCGATCATCGCCATGACCACCGAGCCGAAGATGGCGTAGCCAAGCACGGTCCAGGTGAGAATCGGCGAAATCGTGTACAGAACCACGGCGAACGCGGCGACGGTGAGGATCGAGTCCAGGATGACCAGGAGGAAGGACAGAGCGCCGCTGGTGAAGTGGCGGATGTCTTCCGAGATACGCTGGTCAGGGTTGTCGACGCTGCGCAGCTGGGAGATCTGGTAGTACTTGCGATCGCTCATGTAGCGAGTGATCATGCGCTCGGTGAGCCAGGCACGCCATTTCAGACCGAGAAGGTCGCGAACCCAGCGGTAGGGGATGACGATGAAGATGCCGATCACGAAGATGACACCCACGGTGATGAGGGCGGTCCAGAAAGCGCTGACTTCCTTGCCCTGCAGGGAGTTCCACATGTCGCGCATGAGGAAGTTAAGCAGGACGTTGAAGCCTGTCACGGTGAACAGGAGCGCAGTGAGGATACCCAGCAGCCGCCATCCTTCGTCCATGACCTTGCGCATGCCCCACATGAAGTAGGTGGGAGCGCCGAGGGCCAGAGGAACGCCGAGCAGGGCGAAGATGAGCTTGTGGTCGGAGGCGCCGGAGAGGTCCGGGAGCATCTTGGCCACGTCGCTGGCGAGCAGACCCAGGATGGTGTTGACGTCCTCGGGGTTGGGACCCATGGAGAACGGCACCAGGCTGGCAATGATCAGGCCGACGACGCTGAGGAAGGCGTAGGGCTTCCAGAGCGTCTGGATGATCGGTACCTTGAGACCGTAGCAGAGAGCCAGGGCGAGAAGGGAACCGATGGTCCAGCCGAGGGCCGAAGGCATGAGGGCGTCGAGCGGAATGCCGACCGGGGCGCCGTCAGGACCTGCGATCTTCTGGGTCATGAAGGCATAAATCGTGGACAAAACAGGAACCGTGAAGCCACCGACGATCGCCAGGAACCAGGCCATGTACCACGGCTGGCGAGGTCCGGAAGAGGCGAAGTAGGGCACCATGACCTTCCAGAGGTCTTTGGCAAGCTTCCAGTTAAATCTGAATTCGCTTTGATTAGGGTGGTTCATTTTGAACCTCCAGTGTTAGGGGTAATCACCCGATTTCGTTCGAACAGACAGATGCAAACGAGACGCATAGAGACACGCTCCCCGGAGGAAGCAATAACAAGACTGCAAGGCTGCTGGGGGAACATCCTGGCTAAACACTTGAAGAGGAACTCGATACTCAGCAAACCAGAGGCGCACATTGGACGGAAGCTGTCTTCTCCCATCGATGTGGCTCATCGAGTTTGTTTGCCGTGGTTATACGTCTTCAGGTGCTTGTTTGGATATTCTCTCGCCTTACAGAAGCGTCTCAAAAACAGATATCTCAGGCTTATCACTTACTCTTTCCGAGGACAAGGCTATTAGAGCGTATGTCGTCAAGAGTGAGATTTAGAGATGTTCATCTCTAGAAGTGCTCATAGAGTAATTGTTCTTTTTCAGGTGTATATAAAGCTTTAGAGTATTCTTGTAATGATTAGCGCAGCTTAGCGGAAAATGACGTTCTATGATTAGTTGTGTGTTATCAAGGGGTAGGTTTCCATTTGTTAAAAAGGTCAAGTTCTGTTTTTTCGGTCATGGGTAAACCATCTCTCTCTCTCTCTCTCTCTCTCTCTCTTTCTCTCTTTCTTTCTTCATTTCTTCATTTCTTCATTTGGAAATTACTATATAGAACAGTAAAAACTGTTGAAAAAAATCGTCCTGCCAGGACGATTCCAATCAGTAGTCATTCAAAGTCTCCATCGTACTCCCTGAACACCCCAGCGGCCTTTTACCAGTTGCGGCTTTTTGAGATGTTGAATCGGAGCGATGGTTATCTCGTCACAGTTGTTCGGATTAGCCAGTCTGTCGAATTCTTCCACTGTCAGATGCAACCAGCGCATGATGAAAAGCCTGTGGCTTAGCCCATGACCGACCACGAAGACGGTTCTCGGCGGTAGTGCCAGCAGCTGCCGAATAAATTCGAATCGGTATTTCCTTCTAAACTGCCGATGCAACGAATCGATGAAAAGTGAAATCCTGGCGTATGCGTCTGCCGGGCTCTCTCCTCCGTCAAAACGATAGTAGAAATATTTGTGCACCGCTCTCAGATCAAGCTGTGCATCCATCTCTGCATATCCTGCCTCAACCTCTCTGAGTAGAGGGTCTTCCAGGCAGGACATCAACTCGATCTCCCCATCGCTGAAACCGGCGCCTTGAAGAATGGCGATTCTGGTTTGTCGGGTTCTTTGATAGGGAGAGAGGAAAATCAAGGCATTGGTGAGTTTCCATCTTCCAATGTGCTGACCTCTCCGGAATCCTTGATTCCATCCATGGGTGGTCAGCTCAATGGTGTGGTCTCCGACGTCTTTGGATTTTACTTCGCCGACGTTTTCGGTGGATTCACCATGCCGGATGAGCTTGATAATCATCTGGGGCGGGCTGTATCGCAGGATGTAGAGCATCCTCCCCGCGATAAGAAGAGCAAGCACCAGGGCGATTGTTCCTAGCATATTTTACTCCGGTTTAGCGCCGGGCAAGGGATTGCTCGGCTACTGATACACGTCTCCACTTCTGGGATGGGTTTAAGCGGGCGTAAAGGATCACGTGTCCGTTCGGAATGGAGACGCAGTGGTATTGCCTGACGACCTCGGAATCATCCAGACCTTCCAACTCCCTCATGAGAGCCAGCAAGGAAGCGGAGTGTCCCACGATCATCTGGTTGCCTTTGGAGGGGTTGAGTGTCTCATTGACGAAAAGCTGCGTTCTCTCGAAGAGATCGAAGTAGTTTTCTCCTTCCGGCGGCCTGTACTTTAGTGCGCCTATCTCTTTGTAGAGCCCGAACTCCTGCGGATGCAGGTGCTCAACACCACGATAAGTCATGTTCCAGAACTTGCCGTATTCGCGTTTGTTCAGGCGAGGATCCACCAGGAGGGAAGGCGCATAGGGCAGGCGTCCGAGAATGGTTCTAGCCGATTCTTCGGTTCGCAGGTATTCCGAAACCCATACCTGGGAAATTTGATTGTACTCAGGAAAGAGCCAGGAGATTAGTTCTCCGGCACTGTCGCATTGTGCGAAACCTCTTTCCGTGACTCCGACACTTTTGTCCGAACCGGAAAGCTTATAGAAAAAGCCCCGGGCAGGTTTTTCGGTCTCTTCATTGGCGAATGAGTGACCGTGCCTGACCAGGGCGAGAAGTTGTTCTTCTCTGACCATAGTTTTCTCTCTAACTACAAGCATCAACTTCAAACGGTATCGAACAGAATTTTTGGTTGTCGATATTATGACCTGGTATGAATTTAGTCACCGTCTGTAGTGGCTTAGTTCGTTTGCAAGTTAATGAATTCAAAAATTACAGATGCATTATGCCTGTAATGAAACGGGAAAATAGACTATTGAAGTATATAGATATTGCGCGTGTGATCTCAACTCCCGTCAGGGCTTGCTGACAACCGGCACAGGGAAGAGAACTTCAGGGTGGAGATGCATAGCCTGGCTATTTGAGCTGTTTGAATTGAATAGCTCTGCTAACTATGAACAAGTTTGCAGTATCTATGAAGTCAAGGTTAAGTGGTCGATTCTATCGGAACAGGAGTAATCTTTTGGTGACATATGGCTTGGCAACTGGACGCCAAGGGATCTGAGATTTTGCCGGGCAACTTTATTCTGGGCTGGAAAAGTCCTTGAAGATACTCTGTTTGAATCAATAACTTTATTTGTTCACTAATATTTCTTTTCAGCCAGCAAATTCCCAAGCAGACTTTATTTATAAAACACCACCATAAAGCTCAAAACTTCTAGACGGGAGTTAGTTATGACTGATTCGGTCAAATACGGTGAGTATCTGGTGGTATCAGATAAGGTGAAACAGGTGCTTGGTCGAAAGATTGATGTACCGAATCCCTTCACGGAGAGTGGCTCTGAATCTCAGATGTTCGACATCGGTCGATTTCGTAAGATTGTCGACTTGGGAAGAGAGCGACTGCCGGCAAGGTACCACCAACTTTACCTTAGTGTTTTGGATGAAGCCATAGACCAGGCTGAAGAAGCAATCGCCAGGGGCGCGTCGAAGAGTAAAATCTTCAAGCAGCTTACTTCAATCTTCTCTTCTCTGGCTCAGCCCATCGTCCAGCTGGACGACGAGGACTTGTCTCTTAAAGCTTATCTCGCGGTGATCAGCAATTGCTATCGCCGATTTCTGGAAGACGACCAGGTGAGAACAAAGCTTAAAGATAGCGGTTACAAGGCGGAGCTCGATCCGCTAGGATTTTTGGTCGATTCGAGCGATGAACCTTTTACCATCAAACCGACCCCGGAATTGCCTATCGCTTTCATTGCGAAGCCGGCTCAATATGCAGACTTCGCACCACTTTTCGTGGTGGAAGGGCACGAAGTCGGAGGCCACGTTCTGCTCTCCAAAATTAAAGGCTTCAGCGCCGAGATAAAAGGCCTGGTTCAGAAAGCAGTGCGTAAGAGTCTGCACGGCGAAAGCTTAGTTTCTGGCGTTACCAGTCTTAGAGTACCTCGCAAGCCGATGTTTTGGCAGAGACCCTACAAGCAGGTGGCGGTCTCCACATTCATGGCTGAGACCTTCGCCACCTGGTCCATGGAGCTATTCTGCGACGCCTGTGGTGTCTTGAATCTAGGTCCGGCTTTTGTGGACGGCCTGATTCTTATACTGGCCCAGACCAACCGGAAAGGAAAGCTGTCGCGGACCAGCACATTCAGCCTGGTTAACGGCATCTCCACTCATCCATTCGACCATGTTCGAGCGATGTTTTGCATCGAGATTCTCAGGTCTCTAGAGTTCGAGGGCAAAGAGTCCCACATAGAAGCTCTGGAGAAGCGATTTTTGGAAGCGTCAGGTGGTGCACTACCGGAGAAAATGCTCTGGCTGAACGCCATAAGCGAACCTGCCATATCTGTAGACCTTGAAGATTTCAGACCCCTGGTTAAAATAGCCGCCCATGTAATATGCGAAACCAGGCTAAAGAGTCTGACCGATCGCTCCATGAAAGATTTCATGACCTGGGGGAATGTTGATGAGGCGACAACCGGAAAGCTGGTCAAAGAGTTGATCTCCGGCGAACCTGATGATGACCTGGTCATCGAAGCACGACATGTGGTGTCCGCGTCGCTTTTGGCAATTGAGTCTGCTGCCTGTTCTTCGCAAGAGGGCGGGCCGGATTTAGCCACTTTTGAAACTGCAGCTGCTTTGATCAACTTAAGGGCTCTGGATTTACTGTCTGAGCTTTATCGTGAGCAGTGTTTGCTATGTGACAGTCCTGCCTATGGCGAAACTCGCAGACAGGACATTTTCCGTCTTGAAAAGCTGGCTGATCTCGTGAACCATCCGGATCGGTTTTAGCGAATTCCCATTAACCCGAGTCTGAAAGCTTTCAGACTTCGCTGATCCATCTCAGATGGTTCAGTGATGAAAAAGAGGGCATTAGAATGAAAAAGTCTAGAAAAGGCTGCCCTGCCATCCGTGTCGTCATGTTTCCAAAGGATACCAATGGCGCCGGTAATATCTTCGGTGGTGTCATCCTCAGCCACATCGATGTTGCCGGAGCGGTTGCCGCAAGATCCATTTGCAGCCACAGAATTGTTACCGTTTCTGCTAAGGAGGTCGAGTTCAAGAAGCCGGTTCATATCGGTGATATTCTCACCTGCTGGGCTGAAGTGAACGAAGTCGGTGAGACCTCCATCACCACGAAAGTTTGGGTGGAGGCTGAGCGAAACGGCAAGCTCATTCCTGTTACTGAAGCAGAAGTTGTTTATGTGGCGGTTAATCAGGCTGGAAGACCGATTCCGGTCGCCACCGGTCTGATTGATCCAGACTGGAAGAGACGTCAAAAGTCTCAAGGGATTCCGAAGAAGAAGAAAAAGAAGAACAAAAACAGGCGTAATAAAAGCTGTTCCACCTGCTGATTTTGCGCTGTGTGAGGACTTCTTCGGAGTTCTGAGTTTTCATGTTTGAGTTGTGGTTGAGGCATCTGTTAAAACGGGTGCCTCAACTACTTCTTCTTGAATTGCAAATACTAAGGCAGATAGTAGAATGTGTTATTGTTGGAAGTGGGTATAATCTTGCCTGGTAGACCAATTGAGTATTTTTGAAAAGAATGGCGGAACCATTATCAAAGCGCAAAATAGTTGCTCAGGTCAGGCACAAACTTGTGCTCAAGTTGGATGAGTACAAAATGCAAGAGAGGCAGCGCCTTGAGAGGGCTCTGGTTTTCGCTGAGGATGCCCATGACGGTCAATATCGCCGGCCAAGTTATGCCAGCGCCAAGCGAGGGCTGCCGTATATTGTCCATCCAATGCGTGTGGCCATGATAATTTTGGAAGAGTTGGAGCTAAAGGATCCGGTTGCCGTCAACGGTGCTATTTTGCATGATGTGATCGAATCCAAACGCGATAAAATTGGCATTGCTGATATAGAAAGAGAGTTTGGTAGAGCGGTGGCAATGATTGTTTCGGTGCTCACCGCGCCGGAGGTTGGCGCATCAGAGAGCGAAGAACAAGCTCGCTCCAGAAAGAACACCTATCACCAGCGCATTCGTCAATCCAGCGTTGTGTCAAAGTTGGTGAAGTTGGCTGACAGGCTGGACAGTGTCAGAGAGGCTGTAATCTGGCTGGATCAGGATTTAAAAACGAGCTATCTGGAGGAGACCAGAGAAGTTTACTTGCCGATAGCCGAAGCGACTGATAGTTATCTTTATGAAGAGCTACATGATGCCTGTGTCCATCTGGAAGAGGCGATCAAAAATCCACCGGAGCCGACCGAGGCTGAAGTAGACGAGGACTACTTCTTTAAAAAATAGCTTGTTTGAAGCCGTATTCCAGCGCTTCCAGGTACTGGTCTTCGCTGAAGCCCCGGCAAAGCTTGGTCAGATCGTCCACAAAAACTCTGTTCTCGTCGGGTAATTCAAAAACTGTTCCCGGTGGCTTGTCCGTGGACCATCTAAAAACCAGACGACAGGCATTTTCAAAAAGAGTTGTTACTCTGCTCCAGGCGGACTTGTATTGTCTTTCCGTGAATCCGGGAATGACTGCCTGGAGCTCTTCTATCGCACCATCCTGGCTATACCTTTCCGGGTCACTTCTGAAGAGGTCGTATGCAGCATTTAAAAGTGCTTCTTTGTCTTCTTTGGTTTTCGGCATTTTTATCTAGTAAAGAAGATGCTTGAGTGGCAAAAACGATTATAAAAGCATTTTAGGCGAGATCCGTAGAAATTCCTAGGGGTGATGAAATATCCGATTTTGGATTTTTGGCTTCCAGTCTTTACTTTGGATGTGTCTCTAGTTTGGTCGTTCTTCTGGTTTTGAAAAAAAAAAACTAAAACAGATAGTAGAAAACATTCAAAAAGGACAGTGCATAGTTCCATACTATGCATCTGCCCAAAAACCTGTTCACTCGACTTTCTTGGAGCCGGCTAACCTTGTTGACGCCACCAGTAGATAGATGAGGGCCGAGCCGGCCACCACCGCGGCACACAGGACAAGTGTTGCGTTGACACCTATGGAGGAGCCCAGCGTACCCGCTAGCATCGCCGCGAATGGGGCGAAGCCGATCATGCAGGTGGAGTAGATTCCCATCACGCGTCCTCGCATGGAGTTGACCACCGTGTGTTGCACGATAGACATCCCGCCGGAGAGTTGCACGCTGACTGCAGCCCCAGCAAGACCGACAGCCGCTAAGGAGAGCGGTAGTGAGGTCGACATGCTCAGGGTGAAAATCGCCAGTGCAAGTACCAGGCAAGCCAGTCCGATGGTGGAGCGGAGATGCCCGTTGTTTTTCGAACTTGCCAGGGTGAGTGAGCCTATGAGGGCTCCCAGTCCAGCGGCGGCGGATAGGAAACCGAGGGTTTCCGCGCTGCCCTTGAGAATCTCATCCACGATTACGGGCATAAGAATCCCGTGGGTGAATCCGAAGATGCTCGTGATCATTGAGAGCAGGAGCACGCTTAGAAGTGCCGGGTGGAGCATAACTTTCATAATGCTCTGATTCTCGGGGCATTCTTCTTCGGAGGACTCATCGCAAGGCTCTTCTTCCTCCTCCGACTTTTTCGGATTTACTTTCAGGGCGATGAGGGTGAACAGGGAAGCCAGGAAGCTTACCGCGTTAATGGCAAAACAGGCGGATTCACTGAAAACGCCGATCACCAGACCCGCGATGGCCGGTCCGATCATCCTGGAAGAGTTCCAGATAGCCGAGTTCAATGAAATAGCATTGGTGAGGTTTTCCTTCTCCACCAGGTCGGCCACGAAGGCTTGTCTGGTGGGAAGGTCCAGAGCCGTTATACAGCCGCTGAACAGCGCAAGCGCAACCAGTAAATACAGATTCGTCAATCCCAGGTAAGCGACCACGAAGAGCAGAATCGCCTGGAGCATGGCCAGGGTCTGCATCGTGATCAGCACCTTCTTGCGATTGAATCTGTCGGCCAGGGTTCCACCGAAGTAAGTCAGCAAAAGCAAGGGAAGGCTTCCGGCGAAGGAGACCATACCTAGAGCTGTTGCCGACTTGGTCATGGTGTAGACGAGCCATGGTAACGCTGTAATCTGCATCCATGTGCCGGTAAGCGATATGAGCTGGCCGGTCGCATAGATTCGAAAGTTCCTGTTATTCAGGGAGGCGAATGTTTGCCTGAACCTGGAGTTTTTGGTTCCGTTAGGTTCAAGGTTGTTCGCCGGTCCGTTTGGATCCATAACAACCTGACTCCTATTTGAGTATTCACCTGGCATTTCCGTGTTCTTCGACAAGTGGAGACCGCACCTCGGGGACGAGGGGCAGGGAACGGTAATGCGTGGCAGGTGATGAGTTAGTTAGAAGCTAATGGGAAAATTTCGGTTTGATTCAGTTAGTTAATAAAAGCAACTTATTCAATTCCTGGTAGCAATAACCAATCAATACACTTATTAAATACTCAGAAACGGGGATGTCATGAGGGGTTTCTGTTAGCGGAGCTAACGAACACCTTTTGGATGGATGTAAAGGGGCGCGTTCGTTTTGCATGAATTATTGGCAATCAGCATCATTCGATTTTGGAAGGATTCGGAAAATCTTTGCCAAATAGTTTTTCCGTCTTATTTCCGTCTTAGCGGTGATTCAAAGTGTTTTTGTTCTCGAAAATTTCAATCTGAACACCCAAAGATGGTGCTGTATGTGGTGCTGCAAAGTGGGACCCGGTTTGTGTCGGTATTTAGCTCAATTATTCGGAAGAGTATGTTGTTCCGCATCTAGCAAGGGCTGTTTCCACGCCTTGTTTAGTAATGTTGTTGGCAAAAGTAATTGAGTCTCAACATGGCAAAGTCTTTGATTTGAAATAACCATTTCTGGTATCAAAATTGGATTACAGCTTATTGTTTTAGATCTTCAGAGTTTCAAATAGCAAAACATATCGATAGTATATTTTTCGCCTGATTTTAGTTTCCCTTCTTTGTCTCTCAGCCTTTCAGGAAGAGAGATAGAGGCGTATCTCTTTTAAAACCATAGACCGAAGAGTCCCTGCGACTCTGGAGGCCTGACTATGAAATTCAACACTTTACTTAAACCATTTAGATTTATCTCTTCTTTGGGAAAGAAGCTCGATAAATACCTCAACGACTTGAAAGACATGGCTCCCTACCACCTTAGATTGCTGACTGAATCTTATGGCGGGGGAAAAGCAAAAGACAACATCTCCGACTTTTCTCGCCGGGAGAGATTGATTTACTCCTGGCTTGCCATGGACAGCTACTACTTCGGCAAAGAGAGCGCAGAAGCTGCCAGGCACTGGATTATGCTTGGTGATTTGCATTCAGCCGAACTTTACCCGGCATCCGGAAGAAGATTTTATGAGAAAGCAGTAGGTATTTTGCGCGAGTCCTCAACTGATTCTCGGCTGATGAAAGCCCTTGAAAAATTGGCCGATTGCTATGCCGGGTCTGCCAGGTTGGAGGACGCCAGAGACCTCTATTTGGAGATTGTCTCCATGCCCATGGAGAGTGCCCAGGAGGAGATGTTCTACCTCGAAAAGCTTATGAAGTGCCACGAAAAGCTGGGTGAATTCAAAGAAGCTTCTTCGATTAACGCCAGGATTCTTGAGATTGTAGAAAGCGGTGGCATGAAAGGCTGTCTTGATGCTATCCACAGCTATCGGTCTATGTCTCTCCATCTCAAAGAGAGCGGGGACATTAGCAACTCGAATAAGTTTCGGGAAATAGCTGAAGCCCTGGACTGGTACAAGATTGTTTTCAGCAGTTGCGGTGCTGATTCCAGACCCCTTAAGGAAGAGTTGAGGAAGCTTTCTGTAGCGTTTCGCTTCAGGGGGCAAGACGGCATCGTTGCTGAAGTCGAACGTGACATGCGAATCATCGACCTCATAGCGACCACAAAAGATGCCAGTTTCCCGGGAGTGGAGAGGTCCCTTGAAGAGCTGGCTGTATTGCTAGAATCCCGCAACCTCGGTGGAGATAGTACCATCGCTTTTCACTGCAGGCTCAAGGCAAAACGGATTCTGGAGAAGAGAGAAGGTTTCTCAGGCATTCGCTCAACCCTCAAATCCATACTCGCCGGTTTCTGTGTTTCTGCTCAGTCCCTTACTGAGGCTCTATATTTGGTGGCATACGATCTTGGCTTTGAGTCATGGATCGCTGTCTCTTCACTTCTCTAACAGGCAATACTTGCCAGGGAGTTTTTATGAATGACTCACGTCGCATTTCGCCGGATGAATCCGGTTCGTCGATACGCAACCTTCGCTTAGTTCCGGATCTTCCGGACCGTTTTGTCTCTGAAGACTATGATGTTTTCTTTTTGAGTCGAATGGCTGGGCTGTTTCGAGAGTTTCTTGCCGGTACAATCGGTCTGACAGCCATGTCCTTTGAAGCGAGAATCAATCTTCTCCGGAAGATGGGCTTGCTTGAACTATCCATACCCAAGCTGGCTGAGTTTGCCCCTTTTGAGATCGCTATCACAAAGCCCGGCTCCGACGAGGAGAAACGCCATGTATGCACCCGGGAAGTTACCGTTCCCTGGGGCTTTGCAAAGCTCAACTGGTCTGTGACCAGGGAGAGTTTGCTGGATGACGGCTATGTGAATGAACTCGTATCTGTTATGGCTTATCTATTCGCGTGCAGAGTCTTGCCGGGGGCTTCCCAGGTCACCCTGCTCACTTTGTGTCATATCGACCTCTCCGTTCTGGAGAAGTTCTTGAAAGACTATAACCGCTCGCATCTCACCGGTGAGTGCGTGGCCAGGTTGATAGGGCTGGCAAAGGTCAACCAGGCCATCGATGATATGGATGGATTGAAAGTCTTTGATCAGTTGGCAGTTAAGCTGGCCAGAAAGATGGAAGATTCATCTTCGCAGTTTCAGGTAGGGCTGAATGATAGGCTGGAGCGTATGGTGGCAGACTATAAAAAAGAGAGTTCGCCGGTCTAGGCGAAGGATGGAGAACCACAGTCTTGAGTGACTGAGGATTCTTTTTTGAGCAGGCTTCTTGCTAGATCGAGCCTGCTTTTTTTTTTGTATATTATTATATGAAATAGTAAAAAGTGTGTTTAAAAAAACCAGCACCTCCATGACGGGAGAAGGTGCTGGTTTTGGGCTGTCGCTTGCTTATTGCGAATATCACAATTAGTAACCGACAACCGTAAAAGCTTATTGCCAGCTCAAGTTGTATTTGTCAGAACCCGAGGCTTGTGGGCTCAGTCGTCCGAGGATTCTACTTCCGCGATGGCAAGCTGGTACATCTCCAGAGTTCTGGCCGAAATGGTCTTCCAGGAGAAGTGTTCCTTCACATGGGCGCGACCCTGTTTCCCGATGCGGTCGGCGAACTCGGGGTCATCCAACACCTGGAGGAGACCCCAGGCGACGCTCTGGGAATCACCTGTGTAGGTGGTGAGCCCGTTGGTCATGTGCTGGACGATGTCCATCAGCCCGCCGGTGTCGGAGGTGATGGTCGGAAGACCGGCCGCCATGCCTTCCAGAGCCACGATGCCAAAGGGCTCGTAGAGGCTGGGAACGGTCATGATGTCGGCCATGGTGTAGAGTTCGCAGAGGTCGGCATCGTTTGCCTGCCCGAAGAACTTCACGTTGCCGGCGATGCCCAGGGCATCGGCCTGCTGTTTGAGGTTGTCCAGGTAGTAACCGCTACCGGCAATCAGGAAGGTCGTTCCTGGGTGGCGTTCAAGAACCCTGGGGGCAGCGTCGAGGAGGACCTGGATGCCCTTTTCTTCGACGATGCGTCCGACGAAAAGCACCACCGGACCTTCACCGATGCCGTGTTTGGCACGAAGGTCGGCGTTGGACTGGTCGCTGACAAAGCGATTCGGATCGATGCCGTTGGGGATGATCTCGACTTTGTCAGCCGGCGCCTGGAAGTGGTCTTTGACCTCTTCGAACATGTGTCGGCTGTTGACGATCACCCGCCTGGATTCGTAGATCAGACGCCATTCGATCTGGTCGATAACACGGCTGACCTGACTGTTCAGCCCGCCTCGATTGCGACCGAACTCGGTGGCGTGGATTGTGGAAACAACCGGAATGCCGAAGGACTTCATTGTCCGTGCGGCATCTGCGACGAGCCAGTCGTGGGCGTGCACCACATCGAAAGGCGATTCCTGGTGCAGTTTGATGGCATATTGCAGAATGCCGAAATTCAGTTTGTCGATCCAGTTGACGAAGTCGACGGTGAGCGCTTCTTCTCCGTCCGGTCCGGTCTGGTTTTTGACCCGGTGAACGTGGACGCCATCTTCGATGGAATATTCAGGCGTGCCCGGATGGTCCGCCGTTACAACATGCACTTCGCAGCCCTGTTCTGTCAGCTCTTGCGAGATAGCGCAGACAACACGGGCCAATCCGCCGACAAGACGCGGTGGATATTCCCATGCAAGCATGAGTACTTTCAATCCCATACAGATTTCTCCTGGTTTGTAGGTAGGAATTTCTGTCACCGAATTGGTGGCAGTACAAAACTCTTCTGAAGTTCAATCGCTCGCTTTGCTTTTGGGATGGGCAGAATGCGCCATTGGTCAGAGCGAGTTGGTAATTAAAAATCGGTGCTTGTGCGAGATGGAATCGGACTGCGTGAAGGCAAGGTGGCGTGTTAGTCCCTGGTTGAACACTGGTTGTTTTATTGCGCCTTATCTTCTTTTTGTCTTATCTCTCCTGAAAATCATGAAAGCACCACGAATAAGATCACCTTACTTCCTGGCTGATGGTTCTTGAAAACTTTGTGTAACGGCCGTTTAAGTAAGCCTGGTAAAGAGTGCGAGGGTTTTGCCGGCATTGATAAGGTCTGGATCGATAACAGGGGCGGCATTTTGTTATTTACACTTCCGGTGCACTCTGTTTATGCTGAGAAATTCTCAATCAAATTCAGGTCTAAATCTCGCTAGCGCAGGTTGGTACAGTGTTTAAGGAATGCTAAGCGTTTTTGCCTTTTGTCCTAAGCGTTGGCAGGTCCGGATGAACCGATAGGTGCTCCCCGGAGCGGCTTTAGTGCATATTTTTGTCTGTCGGTTTTTGCCCATTCTATTCATACATATAGTATCCAAGTGGAAAGAACTCAGAGATCGGAGAGCTTTTTTGGCTTTTCGACCTTTTTCTGTCAGATGATCTGACTAGAATTAGATGAAAAGCATGAAGAGGAGGG
>JAUIJG010000500.1 GCA_030431355.1 bacterium | reverse complement strand
ATCCCTGAGGGTCTCTTTTGCCGTTTTTCTCGCTTGTTCATTTCCGGCAGAGAGAATTTCTTTCACTCTTCCGGGTTTCGAAGCAAGCTCCTGGCGACGCTCTCTTATCTCCTGGAAAGAATCGTTGATGTAGCCTGCTAACCTCAACTTGCAATCGACACATCCTATTTGAGCCGACTCGCATTCTTCCTTGACCGTGGCTGTTATGTCCCTGGCGAATATATTGTAGTAAGGCCAGGGCACCTCGCATAGGTCCACATGACCCGGGTCGGACTTGGCGATTCTAGTCCGGTCCGTAATCATCTTTTTGACTTGCTTAGTAGTATCTTCGGCGGTGTCAGCTATCTTTATATCATTGCCGTAAGACTTGCCCATCTTTTGCCCATCCACTCCTTTCAACAAAGGAGTCTCGGTGAACTTCGGCTTGGGCTCGGGGAAATATTTTACTTTGTAGATACTGTTGAAACGACGAGCCAGATCCCGGGCAAACTCAAGATGGGATTCCTGGTCTTTGCCCACCGGGATAAGCTCTCCTTTAAAGGCGAGAATATCGGCTGACATCAAAACCGGATAGCCGATGAGACCGTATGTGCAGCGGTCCAGAGCTTCCTTCTCGTCCTTGGCCAACATGCGGATCATGTCTTTCAGAGTAGGCTCTCTCTCCACCCAGTTCTGCTTGGTGATCATGGAAAGAAGGAGATGCAGCTCGGCAATTTCGGGAACCCCGGACTGCACGTATACTGTTGCCACCTCGGGGTCTATGCCCACCGCCAACCAGTCGAGAGCGACCTCATAAACATCCTTTTGGATGTTTTCGGTCTCCATGTACTTGGTGGTCAGGGCATGCCAGTCCACTATCGAAAAGTAAGACTCATACTCCGACTGGAACTGAACCCAATTGGTCAAAACACCGAGATAATGACCGATATGCAGCCGACCGGTGGGACGCATACCTGACATGATTTTTTTAGCCCGCGCCCCTTTGGTATCTTCAGCCTGGTTCGCGTTCTTTTCTGTCTTTGCCTGTGTCAATTTAAAACTGCTTTCAGTTGCTAATTATTCTTGAGCCTGGGACTCTTCGACTGTCTCCTGGGGAGCTTCTTTTTTGGCAGGCTTATTCTTGGCTGCTTTGGCAATCAGCTCTTTGACTTTCTCTCTAGCTCTTTCAATCTTAGCTTTTCTTCTCTTACGCTTTTCACGCGCATTGTACTTATGGGTCACGGAAACCTCCTTCCTCTAGCTACTTACAACTGGCCAGTTAGTAGAGGCTGAATATACCACGGTTCTTGCCCCAGGGATCTATTTAGGGGCAAATCGTTCCTTCTCTTGTTTCAATCGGTCAAGATCCGCCGGTAAAACCGCCCCTGAGCCGATTAGCAACTTAATAATCTCGATACCCTGGCGCTCCGAAATAGTTGAAAGCTCTTTAAGCTGCTCCCCGGTTACCCGCCTTCTCTGCAAAAGATACTGAATCAGGTCCAGCTTGTCCAGGAGCAGGTCTATGGTTATGGTGACTACCGGGTCGTGGTGCTCGATAAGTTCGTTTTCCAGACAATATTTGTAGGTGGCCATAATGGAAGCATCGGACCGGTTAGAGTCGGTCAACACCAGGAGCAAAGACTTACCCAGCTTAACTTGTCGGAGTACTCCGGCGACCATATCTCCTTCCGAGGAATCTTCGAGAAGCTCAGCCCCCTTTGCGGTGAGCTTGAAACTTGTGTTGAGAAGCCTCTCAATATCAATGGAGACCAGAGGAAGAGGATCGGTCTTCTTCATCTCAAAAGGAGTGGCTTCAATTTTGACTGAAGCTTTCTTGCCTGGCAGATTCTCCGCATCACTGGATTCGGCACCATCCACTTCTTTTTGTATCAGTCTATTCAAAGGCGAATCGAGAATACTCTTGGCCACTTCATCACCTATGTCGTCGCCCACAGTGGGCAACTCCTGGGTATCGGTATCTTTGCCGATAGGGATTCCATACTCCCCGGACTTCTCAGACTGACGATCTTCATCATCTTTGATGACCGGGTAATCACTGGTATCGCGACTGGCACCACCAGCATGCTCGCTCTCATGACCGGCATGGGGCTCTGCCTGGGCTTTGACCTCTGAATTTGCTCCGGGTTTATCCTTGATCGATACGATGGTGGCCCCTTTAGAATGGCCCTTCCCGCCGATTTTAGAATTGGCAAGCTTCTCCATGCGCTCAGCCACGATGGCCGGCACGTCAATCGCTTTGTCGATGGCGCCTTCAGGCTTCACCACTTCCACAGAACCGGTCAAAACCAACCGGTATAGAATGCCTATCGCTTCTCTTATATTGAAATTCAGCTCACTCATGGCCTGACGCATGGTGCGCCCGTCGGTTATCCAGCCGAGTAAATCATAATCAACTTTGCCCAGAGGTTGGATGTAGAGCGCTTCTTGCCACTCCGGCTGACCAAAACTGCTGGATGGAACTATCTCCGATGAAAGTCCGATATTCACCCGTCTCAAGAATGTGCATTGATCATGGAAACTTCCCAGGTCTTCCAGGCTGCAATGGACGTTGCCTTTTTTCGAACGCTCAGCCCAATCGGAGGGATTTTTTAGTTCGTCTACTACAAACTCACCATCTTCCCAATAGAGAATCTCGGAAAGGGCATCCACCCCTTCCAAAATTCCGAAACGTGAATCGATTAGAAGACCGTCAATGACATAGAGCTGGGCTATCTGTCCGTCGGCCTCCACGGTCAATCGATAAGCCCTGGCAGGCTCATTGGCGAGCATCTGCAAAAGGCCGGGCACGCTGACTAATTTAAGGCTTCCTTTAATCATGGCAATAGAATTAAATCACCGAACGACTAACTCTATCAAATATCAAATAAATTTATCCGCACTGCCTTTTTTCTTGTGCGACTCTTCGAATAACAGAAATAATGCCGTTTACAAAAGTTAATTCCTTGTCTCAGCGCTACAGGTTGGAAGGAATTGGGTAAATACGACATAGAGATCTTTACAACTAAGTAAATAGGGAGCTGAAATTTTGGGTTCTCGCGTATCAGATGAAACTATAAATGAATGGTCCGATGTCGATCAGGACCAAGAACAGGAAGACTCCGAAGAGACTGTCAATGTAGGCAAGAAGCGTCGGAAGAAAAAAGGTGATGGCTTCACCGAAGACTCCGTCCGCCTGTATCTGAGAGAGATCGGTCGGGTTCGAATGATCAAGCCGGACGAAGAAATTGAGCTGGCCAGGCGGATCGCCGAAGGCGATGCCGATGCTAAGCAGAAGCTCATCCAGGCAAACTTACGTCTGGTAATTTCAATCGCCAAGAAATACGTAAATAGAGGATTACCTTTCCAGGATCTAATACAGGAAGGCAATCTGGGTCTCATCCGTGCTGCGGAAAAATTCGACCATACTAAAGGTTTTAAATTCAGCACCTACGCTACCTGGTGGATAAGACAAGCGATATCCAGAGGTCTGGCCGACAAATCCAGAACTATAAGGGTACCGGTGCACATGGTCGAGTCGATCAACAA
>JAUIJG010000499.1 GCA_030431355.1 bacterium | reverse complement strand
CGGTTTTCCCACGGAGAAGTACGAAGTCGACCCGGATATCGCCCGCACGCTGGATGTGATGCTCACGCTGCACGCGGACCACGAGCAGAATTGTTCCACCTCGACGGTGCGTCTGGTGGGGAGCTCCCGGGCGAATCTGTGCCAAAACTATCTTGAGTATTTTGAAACAGCAGAAAAAGTAAGGTTCTGACTAAGCTTCAGTAGCCTAAATGTTTGTTTTTGTCTTTAAAGCTAACCTCGAAGTTTTGGTAGGTTGAGCAGCAGCTTAACGCATAACATCCAACTTTTGAGAGGTTAAGCAGCAACCAGGTGCATAACATCCAACTTTTGAGATATTATCGATCAACTCTCAATCGGTTAAATATAGGCTCTCTTGAATTCAATGTTGGTTTTCATATACTATATAAAACAGTAAAAATTGCCATAAAAAAGAAGAGACGCGAATCTGATGAAACGCGTCTCTTTTAAGTTCAGTGGATGACCGGTGTATCAGTCGTCCGAGGGGATGTACTCAATCACCTGCTGAATCTCTTCGAATTCACGGCGAGTCAGCCAGCGAGCATCCAGGTCGTCCGGTCGCTTGTTTTCTTCGACCGAGAATTCCGCTTTGGAGACAATGTCGCTGCCGCCGGAGTAGAGGGTTTCCGTCCGGAGATTGCCGCCGGGATAGTAGACCCTGACGGTGTGGGGACCTTTCTTTCCGTTTTCGCTGTGGTAGATGATCTCCCCGGTGATGTCGCCGATGTTCTTATCCTCACCGTCGAAGACTTCGAGATAGATGCTGCGGCGAGCCGACTTACCTGTCTCTTCGTCGTAGACGGAGATGCTCTGCAGGACATGTTCTCCCTGCAGGTAGGACCACCACTGGTGGAAGAGTTGCTTGCCGGCTGTGTCGTAGTGGTAGACATGCATGCCGGTGCTGGTGACGGGACCATAGAAGCCCCACATCTCTTCCAGGGAGCCGTCGTTGCGGCGGAAGAACACCTCGGTGGAGCTGGAATCTTGAACAACTTCCCTGGCCACCGAACCATCTTCGATCCGGTAGTCTGTCTCCTTGTACTTCCACCGCTCCTGGACCTGGACTTGCACCAGCACCTCTTCTTCGTTGAAGTGGCTGGTGGTCGATACCTTGTCCTGAACGTAGGTTTCCTCTTGCCGGGTGCCGTCGATGCGATAGACCAGGCGGTGGAGAAGCTGCCAGGTGTTCTCTTCGTTGTCCCTTGTGATGGTGGTGACCGTCTGCAACTTGCCGCTCTCTGCCTCGAAGAAAAGCTTTTCCTCCGATGTTTGAGAGTCGGTGAGCTTGAGGGAGCGAAGGGGAAAACCGTTGTCGTAGAATTCCTCGTCGGTGAGGAAGGTCTTACCGTCCGTGTCGATGGTTGCTCGACGCAGAATCGAGCGACCGCTATCGCTCTCCGGCGAGAAGGTGATTGCTTCCCTGAGGGTTCCGTCTTCCCGGTACCAGTATTGACTCTGGCGTCCATCCGTGTGGTCTGCGATGCCGTGCTTCCGGGTGATTCCATCAGGGAAGTAGCTGACCACCCGTCCGGACTCGCCGTCTCGCAGCTCCAGCCTCACATCGAGTTTCTGCTCGAAGAGGTTCGGCGGGGAGGTTTCGTTGCCGGGGATGAGAAAGACCGCTGCTATCGCCAGCACTGTGCAAACCAGTGCCAGGCAAAGCACTCTGTAGCTAGGTATGGTAAACATTAGGCTCTCCTCTGTGTCGCGAAAGCTAGATGCTCTCGGGATTGGTAGAAGATTCGAAAAGCGCATGTCTCTGGACAACGCCTTTCATGGTGGTCTTGAACGGGTTATCTAGATAACCAGGTTCAAGACGGTGACGTAGTGATTACTTCGGGTTTGAGGTTCTGACTCGCAAAATTAAAACTGTGTACTGATACTTTTACTGATATCAGTAATTTGGCTAGTAACCAACTAAACTGTTGTGAACAAGATCTCTTTACAACCCGTAAATCTTTGCAATGCTTATGTCAGGAAAGCTTTTGGGGGATCCGGACTTGGTTGGCCCTGTCTATCTTTGGAAATTGCGATAGTTAGCGCGAAGCTCTAAGCTTAGCTTTTTAAAGGGTAGAATAGAGAGGCTTTGTTTCCCTTATCAGGGTTCTGTGTAGTAAAAACGATAAAATCAGAACCGGCATGGGACAATAAGCAAGCGCAAAATTCTGATTTCATCCAAGAGCCTCTCCGCGGAAGCATCAATGTCTAAGACAAGAAAAAGAACTAAAGACAGAATTATTGAGGTTATTGCTGAGATGCCTCAAGGGGTTCATCTCAGTGCCCAGGAATTGCACGATAAGGTGGTGAGGGAAGGTGAAGCGGTAAGTCTTTCCACCATTTACAGAGCGCTGGAAAGATTGCAGACCAGCGGAGAAGTTCGCTCCATTATGAGTAGTCGAGGACAACTCTGGGAGTCAGCTGCCCATGATGAGCCGCACGATCATTTGATATGCACTAATTGTGGTGTCACCATTGAGTTCAGCGACTCTATGGTTAGTGGTTTCGGAAAAACAGTAGCAGAGCGGAAAGGATTCAAGTATCAAGAGAGTCGTTTTGATATTTTCGGCTACTGTTCCAAGTGCAAGGATCAAAGAAGAACCTATGAGTATTCGGTGGTTAAGGAAGTGCTTGAGTCTGCCGGAGAAAATATTGATATTTGCAAAACAAAGTTTGACCAATACCTGGAAGAGATTGACTCCCGCGGGGACTTTCCATCTGTGAGGGAGCTCAAACAGCTTCGCAAACACCTCTCCGAGAGTTTGAATGGTATTGACGAAGTACTTGATATTCTCGAAGAGTAAAACAGTTTTTTTGCTGTTGAAATGACAACGGTTTTCATTGCATAAAGTGGCTGTTTATCAGGATCTTGGCTTACTAGAAATGATAACGATTATCGTGGTCTGACTTTTCTTTATCTTTTTTGTTCTGTTGTAGATACTGATTATTAGCTGGATAAAGAGAGATTTAGTGGTCAGTTTTAAAACAATTGCCTAAAATTGTAGTTGACACGGAAAAACATTTTGTGAGTTTATATATAGTCGTGACTGCACTTTCCGCAGGGTTTTCAAAAATTTCAACCCGGGAGAGTTTTTAGTCAATCACTGTTAGTAGTGGCATGTAGAATTAAGTTTCTAGAGGAGAATTAGATGAGTTGCAATACGCATACTGAGCACTCTCATAAACATGGCAGCGATTGTGGCCATACAGCAATCAAACACGATGACCATAGCGATTACCTTCATGACGGTCATATGCATCATTCTCATGGTGATCATGTTGATGAACATAGTCTGGCTGTGAGTGACTCTAACAAAGATCAGTGCACACCGGAACATAAGTGTTCATCCCACGAAGCTGAGCACAAGCATGGTCCGGAATGTGGTCACGATATGGTTCCCCATGGAGACCACAAAGACTACCTGGTTTCAGGGCATCTGCATCACAGCCACGAAGGGCATTGTGATGATCATGGACCCGTCGAACTGAACTAGCATTCAGTCGATTATTCAAAGAAAAACAAAATTTGAGGCAACCTCTACTCAGGTG
>JAUIJG010000498.1 GCA_030431355.1 bacterium | reverse complement strand
AGGGGCGATTCCAAAATGAGACCGATGATTAACGCTCGGGCAGAGACAGCGGCAGAAAAGCCCTCTTTCAGATCAGCTTTCAAGAAAAGAAGATGCCTGATCCCGGCCGACGGATTCTTTGAATGGAAGAATGAAAAAGGGAAAAAGATACCTGTGCGAATCACCTTAAAGGACACCCCCCTATTTGCCTTTGCCGGACTCTATGAAGACAGCAAGGACTCCGAAGGCGCAAAAGTTCGCACTTGCACCATTTTGACCGTGGAAGCAAATAGCAAGATCGCTCCGGTACATGAGCGTATGCCCGTGATTCTCAAACCGGAAAGTGAAGATATTTGGCTCAGAACCGACGCAGAAGACAAAGAGAGACTGATGTCATGCCTGGTGCCTTGCCCGGAAGAGTTGATAGAAATCTATGAAGTATCAACGGTGGTGAACTCAGCCAGGATAGATACCCCGGAGTGCATTGAGCCAGCGCCCAAACAACTTAATCTCCTTGGAGACTGAGCAGCTCATCGCAGAACGGATTGCAGAAGGGATTGCAGAAAGGACTGCAGAAAGGATTGCAAAATCAATCGCCCAGTCCAGGTAATCCGGATCTACTTAGATTTCAAAATTTCTATCTGAGCATTGATACTGGCTATCTGCTTGTTCAAATCATCAAGAATTGCTTCTTGCTTTTCTACCTTGTCTTTTGGTGCCTTATTTTTGAAGTTGGGATTGTCGAGCATGCCTTTGACTTTCTCTTGCTCTTTCTCTTTTGAAGCAAGACGAGTCGTGAGCTTCTCCGATGTCTTGTCCACATCGATCAGTTTCTCCAGAGGAACATAGACCGTGGTGTCAGAAACTATTTCGAATGCGGCTCTTCCTTCCGGCTTCTCGCCTTTGGCACAGATGTGAACAGGAGTGGCTTTCGCCAATCTACTTATATAGTCGGTGGCAGCTTCAAGAATTGCTTTTTCTTTAGCGTCTCCCACCGCCAGGTAGACTTCTGCCTCGGTCTTCCAGGGCACGTCAAAGGTCTGCTTGATATTCCGAATAGCGCGGATGGTTCTCATCAAGTGCCCCATCTCTTCCCGGGCAGCATCATCTATGGTGCTCAGATCAGCTCTCGGATATGGTGCGTACATCACAGAAGCAAGGGGTTCCATGAAGTCAGACTTAGGCATGTATGACCACAGCTCTTCGGTGATGTAAGGCATGATCGGATGCAGCGCCCGGGTCAAACCTTCGAAAACAACATAGAGAACATTCTGGGTTTGATCGTTCTCTCTGCCTTCATCAAGCTGGATCTTAGCCATCTCAATGTACCAGTCACAGAAATTGTCCCAGATAAATTCGTGCAGATCCCTGGCCACATAATCGAAATCATACTCATTGAAGTTTGTCTGGAGCCTATCTATTAAGCCATTGTATTCGGAGAGGATCCATCGATCGGAGACAGTCAGATGTTCACGGTCGATGGCCCGGGGCTTGTAGCCTTCAAGTTGAGAGACTACAAACTTTCCTACATTCCAGAGTTTGTTGGCGAACTTCTTGTATTCATCCAGCTTTTCATCCCTGAATCTGACATCCTGATCGCCCTTGACGCCCATGGAAGTAAACCAGAAACGGTTTGCGTCGGCGCCGTACTTGTCGATCATGTCTAGAGGGTCGACAGCATTCCCCTTGGATTTGGACATGCGTTTTCCATCTTTGGTTTGAATAACCGGATGGATTAGAACATGCTTGAAAGGAATGGTTTTAAGGAATTTGAACGAGGAGAAAATCATTCTCGCCACCCATAAATTGATAATCTCCCGGGCGGTCGAAAGTACAGTGGTCGGGTAGAACTCTTTCATCTCCAGAGTATCGTCGGGCCAGCCCAGGGTGGCAAAAGGCCAGAGAGCGGAAGAGAACCAGGTATCAAGCACATCTTCATCCTGGGTCAATTTAGAGCTGTCACACTTCTCGCACTTACTGGGCTCGGTTTCATAAGCATTTTCGAACCCGCAATCATCACAAGTCCATACAGGAATTCGGTGACCCCACCAGAGTTGTCGAGAGATATTCCAGTCCCGGATGTTCTTCATCCAGTCAAGATAAGTGGCCGCGTAGCGCTCAGGTACAAACTTGATGCGCTCCTCTTCCACCGCGGTTATTGCAGGCTCGGCAAGCTCTTTCATGGAGAGATACCACTGCTCGGAGAGATAAGGCTCAATAACAGTCTGGCATCTTTCACAATGTCCGACACCGTGGGTGTAATCTTCTATTTTCTCGATGAAGCCCTCTTCTTCCAGCTGAGCAACCACGTCTTTTCTCGCTTTAAACCGGTCCTCTCCACGGAATGCGGCAGGCACCAGATCGCAGTCGAGCAACTTGCCTCGCTCGTCAATGACAACCGGCGACTCCAGTTCGTGACGCTGGCCGACTTCCCAGTCATTGGGGTCATGGGCAGGGGTAATCTTCAAGGCGCCGGTTCCAAATGAACGGTCCACGTAGTCGTCCACTATTACCGGTATGGTTCGGTCTGTGAGAGGCAGTTTAACTGTCTTCTCCATGAAAGCTTTATAACGCTCATCTTTCGGATTGACAGCCACAGCCACATCGCCAAACATCGACTCAGGACGAGTGGTGGCCACAACCAGGTGCCCTTGCCCTTCGGCCAGGGGATAACGTATGTGATACAGATGCCCTTTCAGCTCTTTGTGTTCGACTTCGAGATCCGAGAGGCTGGTCAGACAGCGGGGACACCAGTTTGTTACTCTATGACCTCGATAGATAAGCCCTTCCTTATAGTAGGTAACGAAAGCCTTGTATATTGCTTTCACGTAGGACTCATCCATGGTGAAGGCGACCCGGTCCCAGGCAAAGCTCACGCCCAGTCTTTCGTACTGTTTCATAATCTGGTTGCCGTATTGATTACGCCACTTCCAGACCTGTTCAATAAACTTCTCCCGACCTATCTCGTGCCGATTGAAAGGTTTACGCTCCTCTTTCGGCTTCTTCTGATTCTCTTCATCATGCATGGCCCGCAACTGTCTCTCCACCACCATCTGGGTGGAGATGCCGGCATGGTCGGTTCCCGGCTGCCAGAGCACGTCATATCCCTGCATTCTCTTAAGACGGATCAATACGTCTTGAAGCGTACCGTTCAAAGCATGACCCATATGAAGGTTGCCTGTGATATTCGGCGGCGGCAGCGCGATGGAATACTTGGGACGGTCCGGAGATATCTTAGTATCGAAGAGACCTTCTTCAAACCAGAACTTGGTCCATTTAGACTCAACTTCAGAAGGCACATAAGGTCCATCTTTAATCATGTTAACTGAGGCATCCTTTTCAGAGTTTGGCTTTGTGCCCTGGCCGGTGGTGCTGGTTTTGTGCATGAGTTTACTTTTCGATTTCTAATGGTTGTACAAGGAAAGGGTGATTATAGCGGGCTTTGGCTCCACCCGGCAACTAATTGACCCGGTAGTATAGCGAAATATCAAGTTCCAATTCCTGTAAACATTCAATTCTCATACATCTACTAATGATAGAATCTCCGCAGGTTGATGCAGGTAGCCAACGTCTTGACTACCGAACTTTTCAGCTCTTGTAAGT